>JBDSNQ010000021.1:0-4388 GCA_039915275.1 Sphingomicrobium sp. | reverse complement strand
GACGTCCTCAAAATCGACCGCAGCTTTGTTTCCGGGATGATGGTCGACCCCGACAGCGTCGCGATCGTGCGCGCCATCCTCAGTCTCGCCGAAGCACTCGGCATGTCGACAACCGCAGAGGGGATCGAAACCGTCGAGCTGGCGACGACGCTGGCGACGCTGGGCTGCGCCAGCGGGCAGGGCTATTATTTCGCCAAACCGCTCGAGCCGGACGCGGCGATGAAATATTGGCGCTCGCGGCGGCGCTAGCCTAGGTTTGCCATATGGCGGCCAGCGAATTTCGAACGACGGACAAGATCGGTGACGGTGGCCGCGACGAGCGGTTGATCGAGACAATCACGGCGAGTCCGATCGCGACGGTGCTGACTAATCCGCGCCACGCCGACAATCCGATCGTGGTCGCCAATCAGGCATTCTGCGCGCTGACCGGCTATTCGGAAGCCGACATCCTCGGCCGCAATTGCCGGTTCCTCGCCGGGGCTTCGACTGAGCCGTGGCTGACCGAGCAGATCCGCGCGGGCATCCACGCCCGGCGGCCGGTGCTGGTCGACATCCTTAATTACCGCAGCGACGGAACGTCGTTTCGCAACGGGGTGATGGTCACGCCGTTGTTTGGCGCGGACGGCGAACTGGCCTGGTTCCTCGGCTCGCAAGTCGACCTTGGCGAGCATCCGTCGGAACTGTTCTCGAGCCGCCGCGCGCGCGCCGCGGCGCTGGTCAAGACCTTGCCGACGAGGCAGCGCGAAGTTCTCGCGCTGGTCGCCGAGGGGCTGCTCAACAAGCAGGTCGCTCACCGCCTCGGGATCGCCGAAAAGACCGTCAAGATGCACCGCGCTTTGCTCATCGAGCGGCTGGGCGTCACCACCACCGGCGAGGCGATCCGGATTGCCGTCGAGGCGGGCCTGTAGGCAGCCCAAAGCCCGTATGGAGGCGGTGACGGACGCGGCCTATTTCATGACGATCGCCGGCCGCCCTTTGCTCCCTCCCGCGGCCGGCACCCCCTTCCTGGAGAATGAACATGCGCGCGATCAATTCCATCACTTTGTTGCTGGTGATTGTCGGTGGCCTCAACTGGCTGCTGGTCGGACTGTTCGACTTCAACCTCGTCACCGCGCTGTTTGGCGACATGACGCCGCTATCGCGCATCGTCTATGTGCTGGTCGGGATCTCGGCGCTCGTGCAATTGGCTCCGCTGTTCCAGGGTTTGAGCGCGAGCGATACCCGCACCCAGCGAGCCTAGGATATCGGGGCGGCGAGCGCGTCGGCGACGATGCGCTCGAACGCCTCGCCAGTGGGAAAGCCGGCCTCGACCCAGCGGTCCTCGATTTGCCTGAGCGTGCGGGCGACAGCAGGACCTTCGGTTAATCCGCGTGAGATCAGCGTGCCGCCGCCGAGGGGCAGCTTCGGAATCCGCCAACGGAGGATCGAAGCTGCCCTGGCGGGCTCTCCGGCGAGCAGCAAGCGGTCGACCGCGCACTCGATGCCGACACGGTAGGCCAGGGCTTCGGCATTGTTCCCCAAGTTCGGCTCAGCGGCGCAAGCAAGTCGTTTGCGCGCGCGGTTCGACAGCTTGAGCCGGGCAGCGATTTTTTCCGCCATCAGGGGATCGGGTGGCAGCAGCGCCGCGAACCGCCGGATTGCATGAGGCTCGACGTCGGAGTCTCGCTCGGCGGCAATCAGGCGTTCCAGTGCCATCAAGGCGGCAGGCTCTATTTCCGGCAGCACCGGCGTCAGGATCGCGCGGTCGAGCATGATGCGCACGGTCGGCGCAGGGTCGGGCAAGCCGAGCAGCTTCAACAGCTCGTCGGCGATCCGTTCGCGCGACAGAGCCATCAAGTCGTTGGCGCGCGCAGTGCAGGCATCGAGCGCGGCGGCGTCGGGCGCACCGGACCCGAAGCGGGCGTGGAAGCGGAAGAAGCGCAGGATGCGCAAATGGTCCTCGGCGATTCGCGCCAGCGGCTCACCGATAAACCGCACGTGGCGCGCGCGAAGGTCGTCGAGACCGCCGAAATAATCGAAGATCTCGCCAGTCTTGGGGTCGGCGCTCAAGGCGTTGATGGTGAAGTCGCGGCGAGCGGCATCCTCCTGCCAGTCGTCGGTGAAGACGACCGTGGCGCGGCGGCCATCGGTCGAGACGTCGCGGCGCAGGCTGGTGACCTCGACCGGCTGGCCGTCGCTGACCGCGGTCACGGTGCCGTGTGCGATGCCGGTCGGAACCGCCTTGATGCCGGCGGTTTCGAGCCGCTCGATCACTTCCTCGG
The DNA here is from genome assembly GCA_039915275.1 of Sphingomicrobium sp. Lineage (GTDB taxonomy): Bacteria > Pseudomonadota > Alphaproteobacteria > Sphingomonadales > Sphingomonadaceae > Sphingomicrobium. The sequence goes on along the minus strand of JBDSNQ010000021.1, from coordinate 2,127 downwards.
GGCGAAGCCGGGTGGCGAGGTCGATGTCATTGACGGTGAGGCCGAGGAGGTCGTCGCGCACCGCGCCGCCGACGTAGCGGGTCAGGCCCTCGTCCGCTCCGAGCGCTTCCAGCAAGCGCGGGAGGCCGCGGCGGCGGCGCCATTTGGCCGCGTCGAGAGTCAGCTCCATTGCAGCCTGTGCGATAGATTGACGATCATTGCCGCGGTCGCCCCCCAGATGTTCCGGCCATTCCAGTCGATCCGGTAATAGTGGCGCCGGCGGCCCTCGAACAGCACGCTTTCGCGGGCCTGGTTGGCGGGGTCGAGAACGAAGCCGAGCGGCGCTTCGAACCACTCGGCGACTTCGGGCTCGTGCGGCGCCATTGGCAGGTCGGGCGGGATAACGCCGATAATCGGCGTGACGCCATAGCCGGTGACGGTGAGGTAGGCATCGAGCGGCGCGATTATTTCTACTGCCGCCGGATCGAGCCCGAGCTCTTCCCACGCTTCGCGCAAGGCGGCTGCGGTGGCATCCTCACCGGCGTCGATGCGCCCGCCCGGAAAAGCGACCTGGCCGGCGTGGGTGCGCAGGTCGGCATGGCGGACGGTGAGGATCACCCCTGGCTCAGGCCGGTCGGTGATCGCGATCAACACCGCGGCCGGGGTGTGATCGCCCTCAAGGACATAATCGTCGCCGGCCTGGAGCGGTTCGACCGGCGGGCGATCGAGCGCGGCGCGAATCCGATCGGCGAGCGTCACGATGGCGGCTGGTCGAGCGGGAAGAAGACGCCATCGCTCCATACGCCAGGGGGCTGATGACCCTCGGCAAGCGCGATTTCGGCGAGTTCGTAATAGACCGGGCGGCTAAGCTCGGCCTCGAGCCCGTGGCGAACGAGGACGCGCGGGGACGGCCCATGCTCGTCGGGCACCAGCCGAAGCGGATGATCGGGGCCGAGGAAAATTGCGTCGCCGCTATCCAGCCGAAGCGCGACGCGGCGCTGCTCGGCCACGCCTTCGCTGTCCATCTCGACCGCGCGATAGGCCGTCGAGTCGACCTCGATCTCGAGCTTTTCAACCGGCGTGACGAGCATGTGGCGGCCATCGGGCTCGCGCCGAAGGACGGTCGAGAACAGCCGGACCATCGCCGGCCGGCGGATCGGCTCGCCATCATGGTACCAAACGCCGTCGCGGGCGATGCGCATGCCGGAATGGCCGCAGCGCTCGGGATTCCACTGGTCGACCGGCGGCAGGCGGCGCTGGTCGATCAGCGCCTGGAGCTCGGCGAGGTTGAGGCCTTGCAACTCGATTGGGGGGCGGGTCTCGGGCATTGCGCCCTCCTGTCATTGCGAGCGAAGCGAAGCAATCCAGCCTTTCGCTCACCGGCGAGACAAAGACTGGATTGCTTCGTCACTTCGTTCCTCGCAATGACGGCGGAATGGGAGAATCTCGAACTGCTATCGTCACCGGGGCCGGCAAGCGGGTCGGAGCGGAGCTAACGCGCGCGTTGATGGCCGACGGGTGGCGGGTGATTGCCCATGTCCGCAGCGACGGCGATTCGGTCCCCGATGGGACGGTCAAAGTGGTGGCGGATCTCGCCGACCCTGGCTGCGCGGCACGCATCTTCGCCGGCGCCCAAGGTCTGCCTCCGGTGCGGCTTCTGGTCAATAATGCAGCGCGGTTCGGCTTCGACGGTTTCGGCGCCTTCAGCACCGAGGAGTTCGATGCGCAGATGGCGATCAACGTGCGCGCGCCGCTGTTGCTGATCGACTCGTTCGCGGCGGCGCATGACGGCGAAGACAATGCGCTGGTGGTCAATTTGCTCGACGCCAAATTGGCCGCGCCGAACCCGGACTTCCTCAGCTACACCATATCCAAGCAGGCGCTGGCTGGATTGACCGAACTGGCGGCGCGGGCGCTTGCGCCCAAGGGCATTCGTGTCAATGGCATTGCGCCCGCGCTGATGCTGCGATCGGCCGGGCAAAGCGAGGAGAATTTTGCCGTGATGAGCAAGGCCAATCCCCTGCGGCGTGCGGTCGAGCCAGGCGATGTCGTCGCCGCGCTGCGCTATCTAATCGCGGCGCCGGCAGTAACCGGGGAGGTGCTGACGATCGATGGCGGGCAACGCTTCTGGTCGCTTGAGCGCGATGT
>JBDSNQ010000119.1:0-2442 GCA_039915275.1 Sphingomicrobium sp. | reverse complement strand
TGCAGCCGCGCCGACATGGTTGGCGAACAGCCAGTGCGGGTCGATCAGCTCGGCCGGTTCGTTGTCGACCAGGGTCACGCCGCTGATTTCGCCGGGCCAGTCGGCCTCGATCACGTCATGATCGAGCACGGAAAGGTCGATCACCTCGCGGAAACAATAGCCGACTTCGTGGGTGCCGTCGTTGATCCGGAACAGGCGCACCTTGTCGGTCGGCAATTCGCTGTCGCCGACTCCTGCGAGCGGGATGATCGCCTCGCCGAGCTGGACGCGAAGCTGCCCGGCGCCCAGTTTGATGGCCCCGGCCTGGACTTCCTCGATCCGGTCGACAACCGACAGGCGCAGCGCCCGCCGCCCACCATCAAGGCCGCGAAACAGGATCACTTGGATGGCTTGCGGCGCGGCGGCGGCGATCGGCCCCTCGGCAATTCGGGCGGTGCGCTCGTGCGCTTCCAATTTAATCCCGCCGACCTCGGCCAGGCCGGCCGGGTCGAACAGCAGGATCGGGCTGCCATCATCAGCCAGTGTCGTCCCGGCGTAGAGGCCGGTCGCCATCACCGCGGGCGCGGCCGGCTTGACCACCAATTCCTCATGATCGTGGATCCGGTCGACCGCCAGCGCATAGACGTCGCCGCCGGCCGGGCGCAAAACGATCAGGGTCCGCTCCTCGTCCTTCATCGAGCTGTCGAGGCCGAGGATTTCGGCGAGCGCGACTTCGGGCACGCGGCGGCCGCGAATGGTGGCGACCCCTGCCCCGCCGATGCGATCGAGCTGCACCGATTCTCCCTTGGCGCGGACGATCTCTTCGATCGCCGAACGCGGAATGGCGAAATGTTGGTTGCCGATGGACACTGTCAGCGCCGGGATGATGGTCAAAGTGAGCGGGACGCGCAGGGTCATGCGCGTGCCGACGCCCGGTTTGCTGTCGACCTCGACGATGCCGCCGATGCGCTCGACGTTGGAGCGCACGACGTCCATGCCGACCCCGCGGCCGGAGATCGACGTGACTTCGCGCGCGGTCGAGAGGCCGGCCTCGAAAATCAGCGCCAATTGTTCACGCGGGAGAAGTTCCGCGGCACCGGCCTTGGTCAACAAGCCCGAGGCAAGGGCGTTCTCGACCAGTCTCTTGCCGTCGATGCCGCGACCGTCATCCTGGATATCGATCAGGATCTGGTTGCCCGACTGGCGCGCCCAGACGCACAATATGCCGATTTCGCGCTTGCCGGCTTTCAATCGCTCCGCTGGTGTTTCAATGCCGTGATCGACCGCGTTGCGGATAATATGGGTCAAGGGATCGCGGATCATCTCGATCATTTCGCGATCGAGCTCGACGTCGCCGCCTTCGATATCGACCAGGATCTGCTTGCCGAGCTCGGCCGACAGGTCGCGAACCATGCGCGGCAATGCGACAAACAGATTTTCGATCCGCTGCATGCGGGTGCGAGTAATCGCGTCGCGCATTTCGGCGATGATTCCGGATAGGCGCTCGAACGCTCCGTCGATCGGCACGTCGGTCGGCGATTCGCGCAGCCGGCGAGCCAGCTCATTGCGCGCCAGCACCATGTCGGAAACGCCGCTCATCACACGATCGAGCAGCTCGACCGACAGTCGAATGGTACGCGGGGCGGCAATCTTGCCCTGCGCTTCGGCGATGGTGGTTGCGAGCGGCGCGGCAGGGCCTTCGGAGCCTTGGGCAAGTGCGTCGATCAGAGCGCTGTCGTCGCTTCCGGGCATGACTTCTCCGGCGTCGATCGCGGCGACCATTTCGCCGATCCGGTCGATGATTCCAAGCACCGCGCTGACCAGCGGGCCATCGGCCTGGCGGCGGCCGGCGCGAACGTCGGCCAGCGCATCCTCGGCGGCATGGCTCAACGCCTCAAGACGCGGGAATTCAAAGAAGCCGCAATTGCCCTTGACAGTGTGGACGAAGCGGAAAATGGAATCGAGACGCGCGCGATCGCCGGGATCGGCTTCCCAGGCGACAATTTCCCCGCCCAGAGCGTCGAGCATCTCCCGGCACTCGGCTATGAAATCGGCAATAAGATCGTCCATCGCCGCGTGAGGCCCCCAGCTGCTGTTCGAGGACGCTTATGGCGGTCAGGAGTTAACGCTGCGTTAGCCCTGTAACGGAAGCGCGGCTCCGATCATCAGGGTTTCGGCGGACGGGTCGGACAACTGGATCGATCCGCCGGCTTCGGCGGCCAGGCTGTGCGCGAGCCAGGCGCCGGCGGCGCGCGGTTCAACGGTTCCAGCGGCCGACCCGTTGAGCAAGGTTTCGCGCAGCGCCGGGTCGAGCAGGATGCGTGGCCCCTCGGCGCGGATCACCAGTTCAAGCCCATCATCAGAGGTTTCGGCGCCAACATCGAGCCGCCCGCCGCGGACCAAAGCGTCGCCGGCGAGCAAGGCGAGGTTGAGCAGCAGCTTGATCGCGCCCTTGGGCAATTT
>JBDSNQ010000120.1:0-6215 GCA_039915275.1 Sphingomicrobium sp. | reverse complement strand
GAATTGCGGCCAGCGGTGATCTACGACCGCTCGCGGCTTCGCGCGGGGGACGTAATCACGGGGCCAGCAATCGTCGTCGAGATGGATTCGACTACGCTCGTCGAACCCGATTGCATCGCCACCGTCGACGCGGTCGGCAACATCCTGATCAACCCGGCCTGAAGGACTAGCGATGCCTGCCATCATCATCGAGAACAACGCCGCTCCGTTCGCTGCTCAGTCGGTCGATCCCGTCACCCTCGACATCATCGAAAATGCGCTCCGAAACGCTCGCGTCGAAATGGATGCGACGCTCGTGCGAACCGCCATGTCGCCTGGAATTCGCGAACAGGGCGACGCCTTCCCGCTGATCGCCGATCACAAGGGGCGGATGCTGGTCGGCCAATTCGGATCGTTCATCGGCGGCTTTCTTAAAGGCTATGAAGGGAGAGTCGAGGAAGGTGACATGTTCTTCCTCTCCGACCCCTATTCGGTCGAAGGAGCGATCAGTCATTCGAACGACTGGCTGGTCCTGCTGCCCGTGTTCAAACAGGGACGGCTGATCGCCTATACCGCGATGTTCGGCCATCAGTCCGACATCGGTGGCAAGGTCGCCGGGTCGATGCCAATCGACGCTCGCACCATTTTCGAGGAAGGGGTGCGGATTCCGCCCGTTAAGCTGTACCGGAAAGGCGAATATAACGCCGAGCTATTCAAGCTCGTCATGCACCAGACCCGCAAACCCGATTGGTGCACCGCCGACCTCAACGCGCTGATCGCCTCCTGCCGGGTGGCTGCAAGGCGCGTGATCGAAATGGCGGACAGATTTGGCGACGATCTTTACGTCTCGGCAACCGACGAGCTGCTCGCGCGCAACCATCGCGCAATGAAGCAGCTGATCGCCTCCTCAATCGGAGAAGCGCCGGTGAGCTTCGAGGATTATGTCTGCGACGACGGCATGGGGCGCGGCCCCTACAAGATTCGCTGCACCATGTGGCGCGAGGGCGATCGCGTAGTCCTGGATTTCGATGGCACCGATCCGCAGAGCGAAGCCTCGATAAATTTTTACCTCAACGAGAACATGTTCAAGATGTTCTTCGGAATCTACATGATCATGGTCTTCGACCCGCAGATCCTGTTCAACGACGGTTTCTACGACCTGATTGACGTCCGAATTCCGGACGGGTCCCTGCTCAAGCCAAAATTCCCGGCCGCCTTGTCGGGGCGCACCCATGCATTGGGCCGGATCTTCGACGTGCTCGGCGGTCTTTTGGGCCAGAAGACTCCGGAATTCCTCAATGCCGCTGGCTTTTCCTCCTCCCCTCACCTGTTTTATTCGGGCCTCGACGGCAACGGCGAATGGTTCCAGCTTTTCCAGATCGGCTTCGGCGGAATCCCTGGCCGTCCGCTGGGCGACGGGCCCGATGGCCACTCGCTTTGGCCAGGGTTCACCAATGTCCCGAACGAGTTTCTCGAACGCTATTTCCCATTGGTTATCGAGCGCTATGAAACCGAAGCCGACAGCGGCGGCGCTGGCCTGCACCGCGGCGGCAATGGCATCCACATGACATACCGCTTCCTTGAGCCTGGAGTGGTCGCCATCCATGACGACCGCTGGTTCGTCCCGCCGTGGGGCGTCAACGGTGGCGAACCGGGCGCGCGGGCAAGGAAAATTCTCGAAAGGGCCGACGGTTCGCGGAGCGTAATCGGCAACAAGGTCGAGGATGTGTGGGTCGAAGCGGGGGACCAACTTCACTTCATCACTTGGGGCGGCGGCGGATGGGGCGATCCGCTCGACCGTGAACCCGAGCTCGTTGCAAAAGAAGTCCGGCAGGGTCTCGTGACTGTCGACGGTGCACGCCGCTATGGCGTGGCCGTAACCGCCAGTCATGAAGTTGACGCCGGTAAGACTGCCGCATTGCGCGACGATTTGCGCGGCCAGCGCAGCGAGGCGCTGCCGTTGTTCAACTTTGGACCCGATATCGACACGCTGCGCGCGAACTGCATGGCCGAAACCGATCTTCCACCTCCCCAGCCGCCGGTGTGGAAGCACCGGCCGCAGGCGGATTGAAGCGCCGGTCATGACACTTGGCGAACATGGCGCGCTTCGCGGCATTCGCGTCATCGAGATCGGGCAGCTGATCGCCGGGCCCTTCTGCGGCCAATTGCTCGGCGACATGGGTGCGGACGTCCTGAAGGTAGAGCCACCCGGCGACGGCGACCCGATGCGCAACTGGGGAAGAGGCGACGACAAATTATGGTGGGAGGTCGTCGCGCGAAACAAGCGTTCGATATCCGCCAACTTGCGCCTGCCTGAAGGGCAGCAACTGGTGCGCAAGCTCGCCACTACTGCAGATATCTTGATCGAGAACTTTCGGCCCGGAACATTGGAGCGCTGGAACCTTGCTCCCGAATCCCTCCAGGCGCTCAACCCTCGCCTGATCATCGTCCGCGTTTCCGGCTATGGCCAGACCGGCCCATATTCGAGCCGCGCGGGGTTCGGTGGCATTGGCGAAGCCATGGGCGGGTGGCGTTACATTGTCGGCGATCCCGACCGGCCCCCGTCGCGCATGGGGGTCTCGATCGGCGACACGCTCGCCGCAACATATGGCTGCATGGGAGCGCTCGCCGCGCTCCATGCCCGCGAACGTACTGGCGTCGGGCAGATCGTCGATTCGGCACTTTACGAAGCTGTGCTTCAAGTGATGGAAAGCCTGATCCCGGAGTATCAGGTCGCGGGCTATGTCCGCGAGCGATCTGGATCGGCGCTGCCCGGCATCGCGCCGTCAAACGTCTATCCATGCAAAGACGGCCAATATCTGATCGGCGCCAATCAGGACGCAGTGTTCGCGCGTCTCTGCACGGCGATGGGCCGGCCCGAACTCGCTGATGATCCACGCTACGCGGACCATCTCGCGCGAGGCCGACATCAAGTGGAGCTGGACGCGCTAATCGCCGACTGGACCCGGAATCAGACGACCGCCGAGGTCGAGAAACTGATGATCGAACATGGCGTACCTGCCGGAAATATTTATCGAGCCCCCGAAATGCTCGCCGATCCGCATTTCAAGGCCCGCGAGGCGATCATCGATCTCCCCACCGAGAAATGGGGGCCACTCAAGATGCAGGCCCCCTTCCCCAAGCTATCGCACACACCAAGTTCGGTCCGCTCGCCAGCTCCGACCCAGGTCGGCCAGCATAATGCGGAGATCTATGGCGAAGAGCTGGGCTATAGTGCTGATCAGCTCGACGCGCTGCGAGCAATCAACGCGATCTAGGGACCAGGCATGACGATTGGTAGCGACCGGACCGAAGCAGGGGCCTTCGATGGCCACCTTACTCCCGGCGAGCGCCCGGCGCTGCTGATCGTGGATATGGTGATGGCGTATCTGAAGCCCGGTTCGCCGCTCTTTCTTGGAGGAGAGGAGGCCGTCAAGGTAACCGCCCGGCTTGCCGCTTTGGCACGAAGCGCCGGAAACCCCGTGGTCTTCACCAACGTGCTCTATCAATCCAACGGCCGCGATGGCGGATTGTTCTATCGCAAAGTGCCAGGATTGCGGGCGTTCGATCAGGGATCGGATCTTGGCGATTTTCCACCAGGGCTCGTTTCCAATCCCAACGACATGGTTTTCACCAAGCAATACGCGTCGGCATTCTTCGGCACGTCGCTTGCGACCATGCTTCATGCCGAAGGGATCGACACCGTGTTGATTGCCGGCTTTTCGACCTCGGGCTGCGTCCGGGCGACAGCGGTCGACGCCATTCAGCACGGCTTCGCTCCATTCGTCGTCGACAGCGCCTGCGCAGACAGGACCCCGGAGGTCCATGCCGCCAATCTGTTTGATCTGGGGTGCAAATATGCCGAAGTAATCGGCGAAGAAGATGCGGCAGCCATCCTGTCCGCCGCGCGCGGGTAGGACGTGGCCGGCCCAACTTCATCAGCGCCGCGCACTCTCTACCAGAAGATCTGGGATGATCATGTCGTCGACCGCCACGACGACGGCACGTGCCTGCTCTACATCGACCGTCATCTCATCCACGAAGTCACCAGTCCGCAGGCGTTCGATGGCTTGCGTGAGGCGGGGCGAAAAGTGCGTCGCCCCGACCTCACTCTCGCGGTCCCGGATCACAACTTGCCGACGACCCCGAGGCGCGACGGCCAAGGCCGGCCGATCCCGGTCGCCGACGCGGTCTCCGCGGCACAACTGGCCGCACTTGAAACCAATGCCGCCGAGTTTGGCATCCAGTACATCGATGCAGCCGACCCCAAGCAGGGCATCGTCCACGTGGTCGGCCCCGAGCAGGGCTTCACCCTGCCAGGCTGCACGCTCGTGTGCGGCGACAGCCATACGTCGGCCCATGGAGCTCTCGGTGCGCTCGCTTTCGGGATTGGCACGAGCGAGGTCGAACATGTCCTGGCCACTCAGACCCTGCTGCTCAAGCCTTCGCGGACGTTGCTGATACAGGTCGAGGGCGTGCTCGGCTTTGGCATCTCGCCCAAGGACCTTGTCCTGTCCATTATCGGCCAAATCGGCGCGAGCGGGGGAGCGGGGCACGTGATCGAATATGCCGGCTCAGTGATCCGCGACATGTCGATCGAAGGGCGGCTAACCGTTTGCAACATGTCGATCGAGGCGGGCGCCCGCGCCGGGCTCGTTGCGCCGGATGAAAAGACCTTCGCATATGTACAAGGGCGGCCGATGGCACCCACGGGCGAGAATTGGGAACGGGCCGTCGCTTACTGGCGAACTCTACCGAGTGACCCTGATGCATCCTACGACAGGATTGTCGAAATCGACGCCAGCAGCATTTCACCACTGGTGACATGGGGCACCAGTCCCGCCGACGTGGTTTCGATCGATGGACACGTGCCGGACCCGGAGGAGATTGCCGACCCCGCCCGGAGAGATGGGGCGAAACGCTCGCTCGAGTATATGGGCCTCAAGCCGGGCCAGCGAATGCGCGATATCGCCGTCACGAACATCTTCATCGGCAGCTGCACCAACAGCCGGATTGAGGACTTACGAGCGGCCGCGCAAGTCGTTCGCGGGCGCAAGGTAGCCGCCGGAGTGAAGCAGGCCCTGGTCGTGCCCGGTTCGGGACTAGTCAGGCTGCAGGCCGAAAGCGAAGGGCTCGATAGAATATTCATCGACGCCGGCTTTGAATGGCGCGAGCCCGGCTGCTCGGCCTGCTTGGGAATGAACCCGGACAAAGTCCCGCCCGGTGAGCGGTGCGCGTCCACATCCAATCGCAATTTCATGGGTCGGCAGGGGCCCGGTGCCCGCACTCACCTCTTGTCCCCCGAAATGGCCGCTGCCGCCGCAGTGACCGGCCATCTCACCGACGTTCGGGAGTTGATGAAATAGACCCCGTCTCAACCATAGAAGGCACCGCCTATCCCCTTGGCCTCGACGATGTCGACACGGACATGGTCATTGCCGCGGAATGGCTAAAGACGGTCAGCCGCAAGGGTCTTGGGCAAGGCGCCTTCACCGCGTTGCGCGCCAAGGGCGACACCGTGTTCGATGATCCGCGCCTGGCCCAATCGCCTATCCTTATCGCCGGACGGAACTTTGGCTGCGGTTCAAGCCGAGAACATGCCGTCTGGGCACTACTCGACCTCGGGGTAAAAGCAGTAATTGCCAGCGGTTTTTCCGATATCTTTTCCAGTAATGCGTTCAAGAACGGGCTTCTCACCGTCGTTTTGGACGAAGACTATGTTTCCAAATTGCTCGCAGTTAAGGAGGGGACGATCAGGATCGATCTCGCCGACCAAACCGTAGCAAGCCCGGACGGCCGAGAGTTTCCATTCGATTTCGACCCGTTTCGCAAACGGTGCCTCTTGGCCGGGTTAGATGAAATCAGCCTCACCGAAAAAGAGACGCAGAAGATCGCGCGCTTTGAAAAACGGGTGGAAACAGAACGACCGTTCTTCGCCCACGCCCGCTAGGTCGAGCGTCCGGCATTTCCCCGACTTTGCATCAGTCCCGCGACATATAGTGGAAAATGGACCTTAGCTGAGCCAAAGCCCGGCGCACGGGTTCAACTGCACCAGCCGAACCCTGCAGAGCAGAGGTAGCCATTCTAGTTAAACCATTGAAATTATGAGGAAAAAATGGTGGGCGTGGCAAGGATTGAACTTGCGACCCCTGCGATGTCAACACAGTGCTCTACCACTGAGCTACACGCCCACGCCGGCGCGGCTTAGCGAGCGGGCCCCGCCGGTGCAAGGCGCG
>JBDSNQ010000099.1:0-10950 GCA_039915275.1 Sphingomicrobium sp. | reverse complement strand
GGGTGCCGGCCCTCGGCGGCCGCCGCCACGGAGGGAATTCGTGGCCTCGATCGGCACCGCCGCGCCGTTCGATTGCCGCCTTTTCGCGCGCATTTCGGCGGAATGATGCTCGTTTGGCTGCGTTTTCGCTACGTTTGGCGGCTCATTTCGAGCACTTTGGCCCATTCCTCGTCGCGGACCGGGGCGACCGACAGGCGCGACTGGCGGATCAGTTCCATCCTGGCCAGTTTGGGTTCGGCCTTGATCGCGGCGAGCGTCACCGGCTTGGCGAGCGCTTTCATCGGCTTGACCGGGACCTTGACCCACTCTCCGTCGACTCCATCGGGCTGGCCGGAGCCGGTAATGGCCATGATGCCGACGACGGCGCGCTGCTCCCCGCTATGGTAGAACAGGGCCTGGTCGCCGGGCTGCATCGCCCGCAGGTGCAGCCGCGCGGCGTTGTTGCGGACCCCGTCCCAATCGGTGCCGCCGTCGCGCACCAGATCGTCCCAGCTGTAGGTTCCGGGCTCGGACTTCATCAGCCAATGGGCCATAATGCGCGCGCTCCCTCAGCCCGCTCTCTATCGAGTCCCGTGGGGGGACGGTAGGGGCGCTTGAAATTGCTCAAAAACCGCCAGAAAAACGAACAAATTGAAAGCGTTCCAGTTTCCACCCCGCCCATGGCTCGGTTCGCCGCACAGAGGTTGGGTTTCCCGCTCAAACACCCTAACTGCCCCTCAACGATTTAAGAGCGAGCGAGCCACGGGCGTCTAATTGATGCCGGCTCCGGGCAAGACGGACGGACCTCCCGCAACGCGAACGCGAAGCTGCGACGAACCGCAGCGTGGGAACCGGCCGCACAAGGTAAGAGAGCAAGTTGATTCGATTTTTGGGAAGCCGCGGCGCGTCCGCGGTCATGGGTTTGATGATGCTGGTGCTGGCCTCGAGCCAGGCGGCTGCTCAGCCTAATGGCGCGCGAACCGTGGCGCCGGCCGTCACGCAATCCGGTCCGGCGTTCAACCTCGCTTCGGCTGTCAGGGCAACGCCCGCGACCCCGCAGCCGCGGTCTTTAATGTCGGCGGTGATGCTGCCGGTGCGACAAGCGGTTGCCGCCGTCACCGCCCGGGTTCTGCCGACCCAAGCGACCATGCCGAGCGTAACGTCGGCGATCGCCCGCGAGGCGGCGTGGCTAATGCGCGGCGGCTGGCCGCTTTATGCCTTGGTCGACCGCTTCAGCGCCGGCGCCCCGCTCGATGCCGAGGCGACCTGCCTTGCGACCGCGGTCTATTTCGAAGCCCGCGGAGAATCCGCCGAGGGCCAGCTCGCCGTCGCCCGCGTCGTCATGAACCGCGCCGCCTCGGGCAAATATCCGCCGACCTGGTGCTCGACCATCAAGCAGCCGGCGCAGTTCTCGTTCGTTCGCGGTGGCCGCTTTCCGGCGGTTGACGCAGGGTGCGCTGCGTGGCGCAAGGCGCAGGCCATCACCCGGCTGGCAATGAGCAACGCGGTTCCGAGCCTGTCGAGCGACGTGCTGTGGTATCACGCCAATTACGTCGCTCCGTCATGGGGACGGCGGCTGACCCGGGCGGAAAAGATCGGCGCGCACATCTTTTATCGCGCTTAACCTTCGGTCCAGCCCGCGCCCGACTCGGTTCGTCGTTAACCGGGGCGGTGCGGGATTCGCAGCGAGTCGGTTTCGAGCGAGAGTCCATTCCTACGGATTTTTCCGAGAGTTAGGCCAGCCCATCAAGGTGCTACTTTGATGGGAATCCTAAGGGAGGACTCACGGTGCTCAAGATCCTGATTGTCGAGGATGATTCGCAGCTCGCGACGACCTTGAAATATCTGGTCGAGGACAACCCGCGCTACCGCGTAGTGGGGATCGCCGACGACGCCGACAGCGCGATTGCCGCGGCGGATGCGCATGATCCTGATATCGCGCTGGTCGATCTGCACCTGGCGCGCGGCTCGACCGGTTTCTCGGTTGCGGTCCGATTGGCCGAATTGCAGGTCCCCGTCCTGTTCGTCAGCGGCAAGGCGCCAAGTTTTCCGATGCCCGATCTGGCGCTCGGCTGCCTGATGAAACCGTTCACCGCCGAAGACGTCCACCGCAGCCTGGCGATGGCCGAGGACATGCTGCGCGGCCGCGAGACGCTGCGCCCCAAGCTGCCCCACAATCTGATGCTATACGAGCAGGCCGATGACCATCATGTCGATCAGCCGGGCTACATCCCGTCGCGGCCGTCGCTCAAGACCCGCCTCGAGCATTGGATCTCGGGCTACCAGCACTGAGCCTCAGCGGCGTGCCGGTGCGGCCGCCAAATAGGACAGCATCAAGAAATGGCCGCCTTCGAGCGGCGCGTCGGTCGCGTAGCCGCCGATCTGGACCGGCACGGTGCCGCCGCGGCCGGTACGCACAAACAGCCAGCCGCAATCGAGCAGGTCGAGCGTCAACTCGCGCGCATAGCCGGTGTGCGGAGGGGTCGGTGGATTGCCGGTGCCCTCGCTAAACGCGAGGCCGGCCGGTGCAACCAGGCGCGCAATTGTGCCGTTTTCGCTCGGCCGCCCGGCGAGGACCAAATCTGCTTGAGGCTCCGGGACGAGTGTTGCATCGCCGAAGCGCCAGCCAAGGCGCGCACCGGTCGCGTCCATGCCCAATCGCATCTGTTGACCGAGATTCGCGCCGTCGAACGGACCGCCAACGCGCACAATCATCGGTGAGCGCGAGCACAGCGAGGTGAGGAGCGGTGCATAGCCGGCGGCGCGGACGGCCAGGCGATGGCCTCCATCCATGTCGCTCAGCTGAAACTTGCCGTCGGGGCCGCTCGTCGTGCGGTGGGTGGTGTTCTTGTCCCACACCAGCCCGCCGTCGCGGATGCCCCAGTCGCTGGTCGTCACGGCGACCTCGGCATTGGCGATCGGACGATCTGAGTTCGCGTCGCGAACTTGGCCGCTCACCCCCGGCGTGCATGCGGCGATGATCAGGGCGAGGGACGGCCAGCCGCGCTTCATAGCCGCATCATCCCGCGCCGTGGCTCGCGCGTGCCGAAAGTGTCCTCGGTCAGCGGGGCGCCGGCGTCGAGCAGGGCCTGGCGCCGATGCTTGATATCAGCGCTGCGCTGGATGTCTTCATACCGCAGCAGCTTCGCCAGCACCGGGTGATTCAGGACCGCCTCGACGAAGCCCGCAACTCTTGGCCAGCGCACCGGATCAACCGTGAAGCCGGCATATTTGGCGTTGCGGAAGAAGCTGGCGATCGAAATGTCGGCGATGCCGATGTCGCCGAACAGGAAGCCGGAACCGGGCAATTGGCTCTCGAGATAATCGAGCGCGGCCGGCGCGTCCTCGGTCAGCGTCCTGGCGATGCGCGCCTCGTCGCCCGGTTCGCCCCACACCGCGGGATGAACCACGCGCTGATAGAACAGCCCCCAGATGAACAGGTCGCCCAGCCGGGTGTCGGCATATTCCTCGAGCCAGCGAGCGCGGGCGCGGTCCTTGGTATCGGGCGGGAGCAGCGGTATCGCCGGATAGGCCTCGTCGAGATAGGCGCAGATCACGGTGGAATCGCACAGCGTCAACTCGCCGTCGATCAGAACCGGGATGCGGCGCAGCGGGCTCAGCTCCGCGAAATCGTCATTGCCATAGAAAGGCGTGATCGGATCGACCCGATAATCGAGTCCCTTCAATTCCAGGCATGCGAGCACCTTGCGGACATAGGGACTGACGAAGCTGCCGATGATCTTCACCGCACTGCTTGTAATTGGGTGGCCGCGGAACGGAAAGCATGGATGCCCCGCGAGGATTCGAACCTCGATTGACGGATTCAGAGTCCGTAGTCTTACCATTAGACGACGGGGCAGCAGGCGAGCGGGCGGGATAGAAAGCCCCCCATGGACTGTCAACGCGGCCGGCAATCCTTCTTAAACTTGCCCTTGCCCTCAATAATGTGATTAAACGGGCGCAAGTCAGCCGTCCTTTTGCGGGCGGCCAAGGATAGAACGGGCGTACCCCATGGCGCAGAGAGTCGCCGGCGCGCCGGCTCTGCTGCATGAAGACGGCGGCGAGAGCGGGCGATTGGCAACCGGGCCGCAGGCACTGCGGCATGCTCATCGCCACAGCTATGGCGCGGTTGATCTCGGCACCAATAATTGCCGCTTGCTGATTGCCCGGCCGATCGACGGCGGGTTCACCGTGGTCGATGCCTTCTCACGCGTGGTGCGACTCGGCGAGGGCCTGTCGCAGAGCGGAAAATTGTCCGACGAGGCGATGGATCGCGCGGTCGCGGCGCTCGCTATCTGTGGCGAAAAATTGCGCCGCCGCAATGTTTCCCTGTCGCGCGCGGTGGCTACCGAAGCCTGCCGGCGGGCGGTCAACGGCCGCGATTTCACCGAGCGGGTGCGCGAAGAGACCGGCATTGCCCTCGACATCATCGCCCCGCAGGAAGAAGCGCGGCTGGCGGTGCTCGGCTGTCACAAGGTGCTCCAGCCCGGCGACGGCCCGGCCCTAATCTTTGACATCGGCGGTGGCTCGACCGAGCTGGTGCTGATCGATCACGTCGACGGCGTGCCCAAGATCCGCAGCTGGTGGAGCGCGCCGTGGGGCGTCGTCTCGCTGACCGAGAGCGAAGGCAGCACGGCGACCGACCGCAAGGAGCGCCTCGCCGCCTACAAGCGCATGCGCGAGCGCGCGCGTCACTCGTTCACGCGCTTTGCCGAAACCCTGCCCAAGACTTCGAAGGACATCCGCTTGCTCGGCACCAGCGGCACCGTCACCACGCTCGCCAGCGTGTATCTCGCTTTGCCATCCTATGACCGCCGCGCGGTCGACGGGCTGCATGTGCCGACCGAAGCGATGCAGAAGATCAGCACGATGATCGCCGAGATGGATTATGAGGAGCGCTCGCGCCTGCCGTGTATCGGCCGCGATCGCGCCGACCTGGTTGTTGCGGGTTGCGCAATCCTTGAAGCAATCCTCGAAATCTGGCCGGCGCCCAGCCTCGGCGTCGCCGACCGTGGCATTCGCGAGGGCATATTGCGCTCCCTCATGGCCCGCGACGGCCATCTGTTGTGAGGGGCGATCGGGGGTTCCATCAGCGCGTGCGGACCGGGCGCGGCCGCACGGTGTCGTCCAACCGATGGCTCGAACGGCAGTTAAACGACCCCTATGTGCGCCGCGCCAAGGCCGAAAATTACCGCAGCCGCGCCGCCTACAAATTGCTCGAGCTCGACGAGCGTTTCGGGCTGTTGAAAGGGGTTAAAGCGGTGATCGACCTGGGCATCGCGCCGGGCGGCTGGAGCCAGGTGGTTTCGCGCAAGATACCCGGCGCGAGGATTGCCGGGATCGACCTCTTGCCGACCGACCCGATCGACGGCGTTACCATCCTCCAGATGGATTTCATGGACGATGACGCGCCGGCCAGGCTCCAGGAAGCGCTCGGCGGCCCGCCCGACCTCATCTTGTCGGACATGGCGGCCAATACCGTCGGCCACTCGCGCACCGACCATTTGCGGACCATGGGCTTGGTCGAGGCGGGACTGGAGTTCGCGGTCGAAACGCTGCGCCCGGGCGGGGCGTTCGTCGCCAAAGTGCTGGCCGGCGGCGCCGACAGCAATCTGGTCGCCGAATTGAAGCGCCACTTCACCACCGTCAAGCATGCCAAACCGCCCGCCAGCCGTAAGGAATCATCCGAATGGTACGTCGTCGCCCAGGGCTTCAAGGGACGAGAGGCCGCGGCAGAGTTTTAAGCCTCAGTAACCGCGCCTATCTGGACTCTGTGCGACAGGTCGAAACGCCGTCGTCGAACCGTTCCCCGTCTGACGTCGCCGCAGTCATCGTCAACTGGCCGGTTTGGCGGTTGAAGTCGTAATGGCGGGCCATGAACTCTTCGTCGAATGTGATCCGCGTCGCGGTCATTTCGACATTCCGCCGCTCGGTTGAATCCTCCGATTTGCACCAGCGCCAAGTGACCATTTTGGAATCGCTGTCGATCATCCAGTGCGAGGCGCAAACATTCTGCGACGGTGGGGACTTGCAAGACAGAATGACGGTTTCAGCGCGGGCTCCGGTGCCGACGAGGAGCGCCGGCGCGAGCAATAGCGCCGCATATCGTCCGGATGGCCTCTTGGCATTCACCATGATGAGATCCCCCAAAGCGGAAAGCTACGGCATTGTGCGTCTACAAGCCATGGGCGGTCGTGCGATCGCGGCCAGACCAGCCTAAGCTCAGCCGCGGGCACGCGCGGCGGCGATGGCTTTCTTAAGGGCGTCGTAGCCGACCGCTGCGTTCATCACCTTGTTGCCGACGACGAACAAAGGCGTGCCGGTGGCGCCGAGCGCGCCGGCAAGCTTGAAGTTGCGCGTCAGCTCGGCCTCGGCATCGGGCCCGGGGACGACCGGCGTTTGGAGCCCCGCGGCCTGGCTGGCGATGGCGAGCGTTTCCGGGCCTGGACGTCCCGCCGCCCACAGAGCGTCGTGGAACTCGCGGAATTTGCCGGCCTTGGATGCCGCCAGCGACAATCGCGCGGCGGCGACGCTTTGCGGGCCGAGGATCGGCAATTCGCGATAGACCACGCGCAGGCCCTTATCCTCCTTGAGGAGCTGTTCGACGAAGGGGTTGCTCGCCTTGCAATAGGGGCAGGCGTAATCGAAGAATTCGACCAGCACGACGTCGGGCTTGGCGGCGCCTTTCCACGACGAGGCGAACGGCGTCTCGAGCGCGGCCCGCTGGGCGGCGAGGGTTGGTTCGTACTGGCGGTCACGCAAGGCATCGGCGGTGTCGACCAGGATTTGCGGATCGGCCATCAGCCCGGCGCGCACGATGCGGCTGCCGACCAATTGCGGCGCGGCGAACAGCAACAGGGTGGCGGTCAACGCCGCGCCAATTGCTCCCCCCGCGATCGCCGGCACTAAGGCCGAAGTTTTGCCCTCGCTCACTCTTCAGGATGCTCCCTTCGGTACTTCTTGTCCTTCTTCAATTCGGTGCGCGACACCATGGCGATGTCCTGCGCGCGAAGATAGTCCGGCGTGCCCTGGGGAATGCCCCTCAGCGCCAGCTGCGCGCTGGCCAGCGCCAGTTTCGGCTCGCCCTCGAGATTGTTGCGCTCGGCGGTCGCCAGGGCCGCGCGCGGTTCGTCGCCCTCGCGGTCATAAATAATGCCGAGTTGGTACCAAGCGAACGGGTTCTGGTTGTCGCGGTTGACGGCGGTTTTCAACACCTGTTTCGCCTCGTCGAAATTCTTCGGATCCTCGGTTGAAATGAGCGCGTGGCCGAGCATCGCCGCAATCAGCGGCTGGTCGTTGGCCCGCCCGACCGCTTCGCGGAGGGGCGCGATCGCTTCCTTCGGCTTGCCCGATTCCAGCAGGATCTGCCCCTTGAGCTCGAGGAAGAAGGGATCGTGCGGATCGCTTTTGAGCAAGGCTTCGGCCTCAGACAGGGCTTTGTCTGGATAGGCGCCGACATGGTAGGCGTAAGCGCGGGCATAATGCGCCGGGACGCTCTGATTGCTCTCGGGATATTTTACGACGGCGTGGACCGGATCGACAAAACCGATCAGCTTCGCCTTGACCCGTTGAAAGCGCGCTTCCAGCGCCGGGTCCGACGGGCGATTCCACGCTGGATCTTTCTTATAGACCTGTTCCAGGGCCTGGATGCGCTCGCTCGAAATCGGGTGCGTTTGGTCGTAGCTGTCCTTGGCTGCGATCGCGAGCCGATACTCCTGATTCTGCAGCTTCTTGAAAAATTCGATGCTGCCCTTGCCGCTGATTCCGGCGGCCGAGAGGTAACGGGCGCCGGCCGAATCGGCCGAGCTTTCCTGGGTGCGGCTGAAAGCGAGGAAGCGGCCGATCGCGGCGCGCTGCCCGGCCATCATGATCCCCATTCCGGCATCACCGGCACCGGCGGCGATCGCCAGCGCGCCGAGGACCAGCGTTGCAATGCTGATCCCGGTCGCTTCTTTGGAGCCGTCCTGGAGCCGGATCGAGTGACCACCGGCGACGTGGCCGAGTTCGTGCGCGATCACGCCCTGGAGCTGGTTGACGTTGTCCGCGGCGACCAGCAGCCCGGACTGGATATAGACCGTCTGCCCGGTGGCGACGAAGGCGTTGATCTCGGGATCGTTGAGCAAGGCGACGTTGGTCGCCTTGGGGTCGAGTCCAGCGGCAATGATCAGCGGCCTCGAGATATCAGCGAACAGAAGCTCGGTCTCGCTATCGCGAAGGACCGACTGTGCGCTGGCCGGCCGCGCTACCGCACAGGCGAGGACCAGCGCGAGCATCAGCATCCGCCCAAAGCGGGTCAGCGCTTGGGATCTCGGACGGGAAGGAGGAGCCGTCATGCTCCCGCTTACCATCCCGGCTGCTGAACGGGCGATGAAAACGTTCTTTGGCGAGCGTCTCGGGATCAGCCGAAAGTCCGCTGCCACCAGCCCGAGCGCCGCTCGCCTTCGGCGTCGGTCATTGCCGAATCATTGTCCGGCGATGGCAGCGATGCCGCAGCGGCTGCGGGCTCTGGCGGCGTCGAAGCGGGCTCCGATCGCTGGCGCGCGGGTTTGGCCGCTGCTGCCTTCGAGCTGCCCTTGCGCTTCGGCTTGGCCGGCTCCGGCTCCGGATCGAGCTCAGGCTCGGGCTCGATCTTCGGCTCGGTTGTGATCGCGGGTGCAGCAGCGCTTGGCTTGCGTGCCCGCGGCCGCCGGCGGGCCTTCGGCGCCTCGTCGTCGGGCTGCGGTTCCTCGGCGACCTCGGTCTCGGTGATAGGTGGCTCGTCGGCGATGGGCCGCTCGATCATCGGTGAGCTGTCGGCTTCGACCTCGGCCTGTGGCGTGCCGCCTCCAGCAGGCTTGCGCCCACGCCGGCGCTTGGGCCGCGCCTTGGGCGGTGCATCGTCGCTGTGCTCCTCGACGGGGGCCGGTGCCGTCGCCTGGTCGTCGGTTTCGCCCTCGGTCCGGTCTTCGTTCGCTGGCAGCTGCCCGTCTCGGCGACCACGGCCGCGTCCGCCGCGCCGCCGGCGCCGGCGCCGTCGCGGGCCTTCGCCATCGTCATCACGCGCAAGCTCGCGATCGTGATCACGCTCCTTGGGCGCGGGCTCATCCTCGTCGGCGAACTCTTCGGAGTCGACCGAAGCGTCGTCAATTTCGTCTTCCTCGTCCATCTCGTCATCATCTTCGACCGGGGCCGAAACGACATCGAGCCGTTGCGGAGCCACCGGACGCGGCCCCGAGCTCTCGACGTTCATCCGCGCGCCTTCGAGGCTCTCGTCGATCAGGACCTCGACTGAAACGCCGTAGCGCAGCTCGATCTCGCCCAGCTCGACACGCTTCTTGTTGAGCAGATAGATGGCGGCTTCGCGTCCGGCGCGCAGCTGGATTTTCTCGCCGCGACCGCGGGCGGCCTCGTCCTCGACCATCCTCAGCGCCGACAAGCCGGCCGATGACGCCGTGCGCATCAGCCCGGTACCCTCGCAATGCGGGCACGCCTTGGTCGACGCCTCGAGCACTCCGGTGCGCAGCCGTTGCCGGCTCATTTCCATCAGTCCGAAGCTCGAAATGCGGCCGACCTGGATGCGGGCGCGATCGTTCCTCAAGGCGTCCTTCATCGCTTTCTCGACTTTGCGGACGTGGCTGGACTGTTCCATGTCAATGAAGTCGATGACGACCAGACCGGCCATGTCGCGCAATCTCAGCTGGCGCGCGATCTCGGCCGCGGCCTCGAGGTTGGTGGCGAATGCCGTCTGCTCGATATTATGCTCGCGCGTCGAGCGGCCCGAGTTGATGTCGATCGACACCAAAGCCTCGGTCGGATTGATCACCAGATAGCCGCCGGATGGCAGCTGGACGACCGGGTGATACATCGCCGACAGCTGGTCCTCGACGCCGTAGCGCTGGAACAAGGGCGTCACTTCGACGTGCTGCTTCACGCGGCGGACATGGCTCGGCATCAGCAGCTTCATGAAGCCGCGCGCCGCTTTATAGCCCTCGTCGCCCTCGACCAGGACTTCGTCGATCTCGCGGTGGTAGAGGTCGCGGATCGCGCGCTTGATGAGGTCGCTGTCGCGGTAAATGAGCGCCGGCGCGCTGCTGCTCAGCGTGCGCTCGCGGATTTCGTCCCACAGCCGGGCGAGATAGTCGAAGTCGCGCTTGATCTCGACCTTGGTGCGCGACAGGCCGGCGGTGCGGACGATCAGGCCCATCACCGAGGGCAGGTTCAAGTCGGACATGATCGACTTCAAACGCTTGCGGTCGGCGCCGTCGGAGATTTTGCGACTGATGCCGCCGCCGTGGCTGGTGTTGGGCATCAGCACGCAATAGCGGCCGGCCAGCGACAGATAGGTGGTCAGCGCGGCGCCCTTGTTGGCGCGCTCCTCCTTGACGACCTGGACGAGCAGAACCTGGCGGCGCTGGATGACGTCCTGGATCTTGTAGCGGCGGCGGAGCGACTCGCGGCGCTTGCGCAGCTCGTCGGCGGCCGATTCATCGACCGGCGAACGGCTCGAGCCGGTTCCGGTCTCGACCGATTCGTCGTCGCCCGAACCGACATCACCGACATTGTCGTCGTCGGAGGCTTGGTCGTCGTCGCGGCGCTTGGCCGACTTGCGGTCTTCGGCGTCATATTCGGCCGAACGCAAGCGCTCTTCCTCGGCGGCGTGCTCGGCTTCTTCGCGCAACAAGGCATCGCGGTCGGACTTGGGGATCTGGTAATAATCGGGGTGGATTTCGCTGAAGGCGAGGAAGCCGTGGCGATTGCCGCCATAGTCGATGAACGCCGCCTGGAGCGACGGTTCAACGCGGGTTACCTTGGCGAGATAGATATTACCTTTGAGCTGCTTGTGCTCTTCGGACTCGAAATCAAATTCCTCGATCCGGGTTCCCTTGACGACCGCGACCCGGGTTTCCTCCGGGTGGCGCGCGTCGATCAGCATGCGCATGGACATTGAATACTCTCCGGGCGCGCCATGCAAACCGGCTGAACCGGCGGCGC
>JBDSNQ010000183.1:0-7320 GCA_039915275.1 Sphingomicrobium sp. | reverse complement strand
CGGTTCAGCCTGTCAGTGGATTATATCAACGTTAAGCTAAAAAATGCGATTTCCGCCTTCAGCGCCACGCAGGTTCTCAACGCCTGCTACGACGCGCCGGATCCCGCTAGCAATCCGTTCTGCGCACTGATTACGCGTAATCCACCCACCGCCGCTCCTGAGGACGCGAACCAGCTAACATTCATTCAGACCAGCTTCTTCAACGCGGACCAACTGCGTTATCGTGGCATTGTCGCGGCGTGGGACTGGAAAATCCTCACGCCGTTCCTCGGCCAGAGCAGCACGTTGAACTGGAGCGGATCCTACCAGCACCTGCTCGAGCTCACGACCAAGGCGTTCGGCGGCCAGGTGCCAACCCATACGCACGGCACGCTGGGCTATCCGAAGGATTCGTTCACGACGACACTCAACTATTTGAATGGTCCGGTGTCGCTGTTCTCCAATCTCAATTATACCGGGCATGTTACCCAGGGCGTCGACGAGGTCGCTAACTTCCGTGAGCATCAGCGGCTCAAGCCGTTCATCGTCGTTAACGCTGGATTCCGCATCGACGTCGGCAAACAGTTCCGGTTCTTTGGTGACATCGACAACATCTTCGACGTCAAGCCGCCGTTCCCGGTTCCGGCCAATGGCGGCGCCATCACCTACTTCCCGGGCGTGATGGGACGCTACTTCCGGTTTGGAGCGGGCGTTCACTTCTAGACGTAACCAAAACGAAGGGATGGGGCGGGGTGTCAGCGGCACCCCGCCCTTTCTTTTGCAAGTCGTCGCGTCCTATGACCGGCACATGCGATCGGGCGGACCTGAGTGATGAGCGAATTTAACGGCGCGGCCTTGGCCGCGGTCGCGCTCGCGGCAATGTGGATCGCCATCGCCGTCGCGGTGTCGCTTGCCGCTGCTCGGCGTATTCGCCGGGCGAGCGCCGTTATGGCTAACGCGCATTCGCTGGCAAGCCTGCTCGAGGTGGCGCCGGCGCGGCCACTGCTGGTTCATCCAGACGGCCTGATCGAAGTCGATGCGCGGCTGCTTCGCGAACTTGGACTGGACCGCGCGCCGACCAGACTGGCGGACCTTTCCGGTGACAGCAAAGGCATTGCGCCCGAAGATCTTGAAGCCCTGATTGGCGACGTCGAGACCGCCGCTGCGGCGGGTGGGAAGGTCGAGCGCAAAATTCGATGCGCGGGATCGCACCGGGTATTCGACGTCCGTGGCGGACCGGCGCCGTCGCCCGCACCGGCTGGCACCATGCTATTGTGGCTGTTCGACACCAGCGCCAGCGACGAGGAGCGATCCGCGCTGGCGATGCGCCTGCGCCAAACCGAGGGGGCGCTCGACAGCCTCACGCATTTGATCGAATCCGCGCCGTTTCCAATGTGGTTCCGCGGGCCCGATCTCAAGCTTGGCCTGGTCAACAGCGCGTTCGTCGCGGCGGTCGAAGCACGCGATGCCGCCGAAGTAATCGAACGTGGCATCGAGTTGATCGACGAACCGGGTGACAATGGCGCGCGCGCCGCCGCGTCCAAAGCGATTGAAGCCGGCAAGATCCAGTCGCGCAACCAGGCGGCGATCATCCGCGGCGAACGGCGCATGCTGCGGATCGTCAACGTGCCGTTGCAGACCGGCGCGGTCGCCGGGTTCGCGCTCGATATCCAGGATCTCGAAGATGCCCGCTACGAACTCGCCCGTCACATTCAATCGCAGCGCGAGCTGTCCGACCGGATGACCGCGGGCGCCGTGCAGTTCGATGCCGACCGATCGCTCAATTTCTTCAACCAGCCGTTCGCGGTCATGGCCCAGCTCGATCCCGAGTGGCTGTCCGAGCGCCCCGAATTCGACCGCGTGCTCGAACGCATGCGCGACAACCACCGGCTTCCCGAGACCCGCGATTTCCCCGCCTGGAAGGACGAGCGCCGCGCCTGGTTCAGCAGCGCCGACGAAGTCGTCGAGGAAGAATGGATGTTGGCCAACGGCGACCATCTGCGGGTCGTCGCCCAGCCGCTTCCGGACGGCGGGTTGCGCCTGTTCCTCGAGGACCGCACCGAGCAGGTCCGCCTGGCGTCGGCGCGCGACACCTTGCTTCGGGTCCGTGCGGCAACGTTCGATAATCTGTTCGAAGCGATTAGCGTGTTCGCCAGCGATGGCCGGCTGTACCTGTGGAACCGGCGGTTTTGCCAGGTGTGGGATCTCGACGAAGACTGGCTGGGCGAGCATCCGCGGGTCGACGAGCTTGTGCCGGCGATGGCCCGCAAGCTGGTCAATCCCACCGCCGCCGCACAGATCCGCGAGCAGGTCCGTCAAACCACCAGCAAGCGCGAATCGGCGGGCGGTCGCCTGTCGATGAGTGACGGCCGCCATTTCGAGTTCGCCGCGGTGCCGCTGCCGGACGGCAACGCGCTGTTTACGATGGTCGACGTGACCGATTCGACGCGGATCGAAGCGGCCCTGCGCGAACGCGCCACCGCACTCGAGGCCGCTGACCGGGTCAAGACCGATTTCGTCGCCAACATGAGCTATGAATTGCGGACACCGCTGACCTCAATCGGCGGTTTCGCCGAGATGCTGGCGGCGGGCTATGCGGGCAAGCTGTCGCCCAAGGCGGAAGATTATGTCGGTGCGATCGAGGAGTCGGTCGGGCGCCTCGCTAAGCTGGTCAATGACGTGCTCGACCTGACCACCGGCGATGCGCGCGGAGTCAGCCTCGAGCACGAGCGGGTCGATCTGGCCGGGCTGTGCCGCGCGGCGGTCGAAACCGCGCAATCGCGCGCCGCGGAAAAATTGCAGAAGTTGACCAGCAAGATCTCCGAATCGACCGGGTTCGTTATTGGCGATGCCCGGCGCCTGCGCGAGTCGATCGAACATGTGCTGCATAACGCGATCGCTTACACCGACCGCAAGGGTCGCATCTCGCTCACGGCGGAGGGCAATGCCGAGCAGGTCGTGATCACGATCAGCGATAATGGCTCGGGTATCGCCGCTAAGGATTTGCCGCGCGTCTTCAACCGCTTCGATCGGGTCGAGGAGGCGGGTATTCGCGGCGAAGCAGCGCTTGGCCTGGGCCTGCCGCTGACCCGCCAGTTTATCGAGGCGCATGGCGGCACGGTCGAGCTCATTTCGAAGAAAGCCAAGGGAACCACGGTGACCATGACGGTCCCGCGCGGCAATCCGTGAATTTGGGCTCCGAACAGGAAACGGCGGCCCTCGGCGGGCAGCTCGCGCTTGTCGCGCGGCGCGGTGACGTGATCGCGCTGTCGGGCCCGCTCGGCGTCGGCAAGACAGCCCTCGTTCGCGGTTTTCTTGCCGCGCTCGGCCATCTTGATGAGGTGCCGAGCCCGACCTTCGCCATCGTCCAGCCGTATGACGGGCTTGAGCCGCCCGCCTGGCACGTCGACCTCTATCGGATCGAGCGCGCTTCGGAGCTCGCAGAGCTTGGACTCGACGCGGCCGGCGATGCCGTGCTGCTGGTCGAATGGCCCGAGCGCGCGGGCGATCGTGCTTGGCCGAATGCGCTCCACCTGTCGCTCGAGTTCGCCGTAGCGGACGCACGGCGCTTGACAGCCCAAGTCCCCCCGGCATGGGAAGGGCGATGGCCGCCACGATGATTCCACCGCCGCATGCCCCGCAGTTCCTCGCCGCCTGCGGTTGGGCCGGCGCGACCATCGAGCCGCTGGCCGGCGACGCTTCCTTCCGCCGCTATTTCCGAGTGATCGGCGAAGGCCGCTCGGCGGTGCTGATGGACGCGCCGGCGCCGCACGAGGACCCAAGGCCGTTCGCGGCGGTCGCCGAATGGCTCGCCTCGGTCGGGCTCAGCGCGCCTGAAATCCTGGCAAAGGATCTCGACCGGGGAATGCTGCTGCTGGCTGATTTTGGCGACGCGCGGCTGCGCGAGACGCTCGACCAGGACCCGGCGCGCGAACGCGAGCTGTACGAGCTTGCGACCGACGTCCTCATCCATCTCCATCGCCATCCGCCGATGCCCGGCCTTTCGAGCCATGGGCTGGAGACCTGGCTCGAAGAACTGGCGCTATTTCCCGACTGGTATTGCGCCGCGCTCGGACTCACGGTCGACACCGCCGGCTATCGCGCCGCCTGGATCGAAGCGCTCGAGCCGGTCGCCGCGGATGGCCTCGGCCCGGTCACGATCCTGCGTGATTACCACGCCGAGAATGTCATGCTGATCGGTGGGCGCGATGGCATTGCCCATCTCGGCCTGCTCGACTTCCAAGACGCCCGCGCCGGCCATCCCGCCTACGATCTGGCGTCGGTCCTGGAGGACGCACGCCGCGATGTGCTCGAAGCCATCGAGCGCGACATGATCGACCGCTATCTCGCCGCGACCGGTCAAGGCGAAGCCTTTGAGCGCGCCTATTGGGCGCTCGCGGCGCAGCGCAATACGCGCATTCTGGGCGTCTTCACGCGGCTATGGAAGCGCGACCACAAGCCGCATTACACGGCGTTTCAGCCACGGATGTGGGGCCTGCTGGAGCGCGACCTTATTGCGCCACATTTGGCGCCGGTGCGCCGCTGGTTCGACACCAATATCGCCCCTGAGCATCGCGCCGCGCCCTGGGCACAGGCGGCATGAGCAAGGCCCGGCGCGCCCTGCGGCTGCGCGCGGAAGTCGCGGCTGAGGTTCCGGACACGGCAATGGTTATGGCGGCCGGCCTCGGCAAGCGCATGCGCCCATTGACCGCGACCAGGCCCAAGCCGCTGATCGAAATCGCCGGTAAGCCGCTGATCGACCATGTGCTGGACCGTCTGCGCGCCGCCGGGGTCAAGCATGTGGTGGTCAACGTCCATTACCTCGCCGACGCCCTCGAGGCGCATCTTGCGCGCGCTGCGGACGGCCTCAACGTGACGATCTCCGACGAACGCGACCTGCTGCTGGAGACCGGCGGCGGGCTGGTGCGCGCGCAAGGCATGATCGGCAGCGACCCGTTCCTGGCGATCAACAGCGACAATTTGTGGGTCGACGGCCCGGCTGACACTTTGAAGCTGCTGGCGTCGCACTGGGATAGCGCCAAGATGGATGCGTTGCTGCTGCTGGTCCCGCAGGCCCGCGCCATGAACCACAAGGGGCAGGGCGACTTTCACATGGACCGCGCCGGCCAGCTGCGGCGGCGGGGCCGGTCACGGGTTGCGCCATTCGTCTACACCGGCGTCCAGATCCTCTCCAAGGCGCTGCTCAAGGACGCGCCGGAAGGGGCATTCTCAACCAATATCCTGTGGGACCGGGCGATTGCTGCCGGCCGCTGCTTCGGCGCGGTCCACCAGGGCCTGTGGTTCGATGTCGGTAACCCGGAATCGATCCGCGCGACCGAACGGGTGCTGGCCAGTGTCTGATCCGGCCGCCGAGCGCCTCCGGGGGCCGGCGGTCTTCACCATCCCGGCGCATCGCTCCTTCGCGGATTCGCTGGTCGCCGGCATGCGCTCGCGGTTCGGCGAAGGGCCGCTCGATCTCGCATGGGGACGAATCCTGCTGCCCAATAATCGTGCGGTGCGCACGGTCACCGAAGCCTTTGTTCGCGCCAGCGGCTCGGGGCTGGTGCTGCCGCGCCTGTTGCCGATCGGCGACCCCGAGCTGGAGGAGCGGATCGGCGGCGCGCTCGACCCCGCCGACATCGACGATCCGATCCCGCCCGCGGTTGATCCGGTGACGCGATTGTTGGCGCTGACCGGACTGGTTGCGGGAGATGGCACCGGCACCGCCGAAGCGATGCGGCTTGCCGCCGACCTGGCGCGAACGCTCGATGCACTGTTGATCGAGGACATTGCGCCGGCGCGATTGGCCGAAGCGGCGGCCGATGCGCCCGAGCTGGCGCGCCACTGGCAGCTGTCGCTCGATCGATTGCGCGCGATGGTCGACCGCTGGCCGGCAGTGCTTGCCGCGGACGGGCGGATCGATCTCGCTGAGCGGCGCAACCGCTTGCTGCGGGCCATGGCCCGGCGCTGGGAGCGCAACCCGCCGGGTGGCTTCACCGTCGCGGCTGGCATCACCACGGCAGCGCGGGCGGTCGCCGCGCTCCTGCGTACGGTGGCCGACATGCCCCAAGGCATGGTCGTGCTGCCGGGATTGAATCTGGCGTCGGTGATGCCCGATGAAGAGTGGGAAGCGCTAGGACCCGATGAGGCGGGACGCGGCGAAGAAAGCCATCCCCAATATCATTTGAAGCTGCTGCTTCAGCGCATGGGGATCGCGCGCGGCGAAGTCCGGCTGTGGCGGTCGGCCGGTCGGTCGGCGGCGCGGGCGATCCGCGGGCGGGCCGTCGCCAACGCCATGACCGCGGCCGACTTCAGCGACAAATGGACCGGCCTCAAGCCCGCCGACCGGCGGCTGACTGGAATTCGTAGCGCTGAGCTGCCCGATCCGGCGGCCGAGGCCCAGGCGATCGCGTTGGCGTTGCGCGAGGCGGTTGAGACTCCAGGGCGCACCGCGGCGCTGGTGACGCCCGACCGAATGCTTGCCGGGCGGGTGTCGGGATTGCTCGCTCGCTGGGGGATAGAAGCCGATGACAGCGCCGGAAGGCCGCTCTCGCAAACCGCAGCTGGCACCTTTCTGCTGGGAATCGCCGCCGCGGCAGCGGAGGATTTGGCGCCGGTGCCGCTGCTGGCGCTGCTCAAGCATCCTTTGGTCGGCGGCGAGGGCGACGAGCGGCGCGCTTGGCTCGACGATGTGCGCTCGCTCGATCTCGGACTGCGCGGGCCGCGTCCGGCGGCGGGGCTGGCTGGCCTCGATGCCCATTTCCAGACGAAGAGTCAGGAGGCATGGCAACGCGTGCGCGGCCTCGTTCAAGCGCTGGACGGAATGCTCGGACGGCCGCTGCCGCTGGCTCTGTTTACCGAGAAGCTTGCATCATCGGCCGAAAGACTGACCGGCGGCGCCGCCTGGCGAGGTCAGGATGGCCGGATGACGGCCGAGCTGGTAGCCGAGCTCCAGGCGAACCCCGCCACCGGCCCGCTTGCGATCGGCGCGGAGGACGCGGTGCCATTCCTGCGCCAGTTGCTCGAAGAACGGCGGGTGCGCCCGCCTTATGGCGGTCATCCGCGTATCTTCATCTGGGGCCTGCTCGAAGCGCGGCTGCAGCACGCCGATCTGATGGTCCTCGGCGGATTGAACGAAGGGGTTTGGCCGGCGCTGCCAGCGCCCGATCCGTGGCTCGCGCCCAAAATCCGCGCCAATCTAGAAATGCCTGGGCTCGATTTTCGCACCGGCCTTGCCGCGCACGATTTCGCCAGCGCGCTGGGTGCGCCCAACGTGCTGATCACGCGGGCGCGGCGTGATAGCCGGTCGC
Source organism: Sphingomicrobium sp. (assembly GCA_039915275.1). Taxonomy (GTDB): domain Bacteria; phylum Pseudomonadota; class Alphaproteobacteria; order Sphingomonadales; family Sphingomonadaceae; genus Sphingomicrobium. Next base: position 31 of record JBDSNQ010000183.1, on the reverse strand, counting down.
CGACCATTGCTTCGCGCTTCTGGCTCAGGTT
>JBDSNQ010000189.1:0-6446 GCA_039915275.1 Sphingomicrobium sp. | reverse complement strand
CAGTTCCTCCACGCCGGCGCCGAGCTGTCGGCTGCCAAGCAGTCCCAGCTCAAGACGATGAACACGCGGCTGAGTACGCTCCAGACGTCGTTCACCCAGAAGCTCCTCGGGGCGGCCAAAGCGGGTGCGTTGCATGTCACCGACCCGGCCGCGCTGGCGGGCCTGTCGGCCGAGAAACTTGCCGCCGCGCAGCAAGCCGCCAAGGACCGCAAGGTGGCGGGCTATATCGTCACTTTGCAGAACACGACGCAGCAGCCGGCGCTTGAGTCGCTGACCAGCCACGCGACCCGCCAGGCGCTGTTTGAGGCGAGCCTCAATCGGGCCGAAAAGGGCGACGCCAATGACACGCGCGCACTGATCAGCGAGATCGCGCAAATCCGCGCCAAGAAAGCGGCGCTGCTAGGCTTTCCGACCTGGGCCGATTACACCCTCTACGACCAGATGGCGAAGAACCGCGCGGCGGCGGTCGGCTTCCTCGACCGGCTCGCCCCGGCGACGGCGGCCAAGGAGCGCCAGGAAGCGGCCGACATTCGCGCGCTGGCCGCGGCGCAAGGCGCGAACTTCCAGGTCACGCCGGCCGACTGGAACTTCTACGCCGAGCAGATCCGCAAGCAGCGCTATGCGCTCGATGGCGACGCGCTGAAGCCTTATTTCGAATTCAACAAAGTGCTGACCGATGGCGTCTTTTACGCCGCCAACCAGCTTTATGGACTGACCTTCACCGAGCGCCACGACATCCCGACGTGGAGCAACGACATGCGCGTGTTCGAAGTCCACGAGGCGGACGGCAAGATGCTGTCGATGTTCATGATCGACCCGTGGAAGCGCGACAATAAGTCGGGCGGAGCGTGGATGTCGAACCTCGTCACCCAATCGGCCCTGCGCGGCACCTTGCCGGTCGTTTACAATGTCGAGAATTTCGCTAAGCCGGCGGCGGGGCAACCGGCGCTGATCAGCTTCGACGATGTGACGACTATGTTCCACGAGTTCGGCCATGCGCTCCACGGCATGTTCGCAGCGCAGACCTATCCGACGCTTTCGGGGACCAATGTCGCTCGCGACTTTGTCGAATTCCCGTCGCAGTTCAACGAGAATTGGGCGCTCGATCCCAAGATCCTGCCGCATTATGCGGTCCATTATCAGACCGGCCGGCCGATCCCGCAGGAGTTTGTCGACAAGATCAAGCGCTCGCGCACGTTCAACCAGGGCTATGAGAATGGCGAAGTGTTGGAGGCCGCGCGGCTCGACCTCGACTGGCATTCGCTGCCCGCCGGCGCGCCGCGACAGGACGTCGACAAGTTCGAATCGCAGGCGCTGGCCAGCGGCGGATTTGACACCGCCGACGTGCCGCCGCGCTATCGCTCGAGCTACTTCCTCCATATCTGGAGCAACGGCTATTCGGCGGGCTATTACGCTTATCCGTGGACGCGCATGTTGGGCCAGGACGCCTTCAACTGGTTCCAGACCCATGGCGGGCTGACACGGGCCAACGGGCAACGCTATCGCGACATGATCCTGTCGCGCGGCAACACGATCGATTATGCCGAAATGTATCGCGGCTTCGCCGGTCGTGATCCTGACATTCAGCCTTATTTGGAATATTACGGGCTTCCGACCGTGACTGGTCCCGTCGCTGCGCCGCCCCCGGCGGTGGTCGCGCCGGTGAACCCGCCGGCCAAGGGCGAAAGGGGATAGCATGGCCACGTTCCGCCAGCTTGACGACAAGACGCTGGTGAGCGGGCAAATTTCGGTCGCCGACGTGGCCGAGCTCCAGCGCCAGGGGGTGACGATGATCGTCAATAACCGCCCCGATCATGAGGATGAAGACCAGCCGCTCAGCGGTGAGATCGAGGAAGCGGCCGGGCAAGCTGGAGTCGCCTTCCGCTTCATCCCGATCGTCCGCGGCATCGGCCCCGCCGATGTCGACGCGATGCACCACGCGATGCAGGAAACTGGCGACGGCAAGATGCTGGCCTTTTGCCGGTCGGGCACCCGGTCGACGCTGGCCTGGGCGGTCGCCCGTTCAAGGGAAGGCGTTGCCCGCGAACATCTCGATCGCGGTGCGACAAGCGCCGGAGTCGACCTCAGCCCGGTCGCGCATTTGCTTTAGGCGCACTCACCAGGGGACCACATCGCCGGCCGCAATCTCGTCTGCACGCGGCGCCCGGCCGAGGATCGCGTTGCGGTGGGGGAAGCGGCCGAAGCGCTCGATCACATCGTGGTGCTGCTTGGAGTATTTGAGTAAGTAAGCGTCGCCGAGCGCGGTGAACAGGATCAGCGAACGGCGTTGGTCGGCGATGATCTCGCTGTGCTGGAACGGCATGTACAGGAAACCGCGTTCCCGCGGCTCCAGCTCATCATCGAACTTGCGATCGACCGCGGTCCTGGCAATGGCCCGCGCCAGAGAGTCGGTCGAGAATTGGTCAGCGAGGCCGCGAAACATGTTGCGCGGAAACTGGTCGAACAGGATCACCCCGGCGAGCGCGGTCAGCGGGTGATCAAGGAAGGCCGCGGCCGGAAGCTCGCGCTTTTCCGACCACAGCTTGAGGAAACGGCGGCGGATGTCCTGGTCCAACTCCGGCCCGCCGCGCCACCAGCATTGGGGGTCGAGCCCGAACCAATATTTTAGGACGTCGCTCCGCCACGCATTCACGCCGCCGTTCCGCCCACGGTCAGGCCATCGATCAGCAGCGTCGGCTGGCCGACGCCGGCGGGCACGGTCTGGCCACCTTTGCCGCAGATGCCGACGCCTTCGTCGAGCGCGAAATCATTGCCGATGCCCTTGACCCGGGTCAGCACGGTCGGGCCGTCGCCGATCAGCGTCGCGCCTTTGACCGGGGCGCCGATGCGGCCGTTCTCGATCTTGTAGGCCTCGGTGCAGGAGAAAACGAATTTGCCGTTGGTGATGTCGACCTGTCCGCCGCCGAAGCTCTTGGCGTAAATGCCGTTGGGGACGCGCTCGATCAGCTCGGCCGGATCGTCATTGCCGCCAAGCATGAAGGTATTGGTCATGCGCGGCATCGGCGCGTGGGCAAAACTCTCCCGTCGCCCGTTGCCGGTCGGCGACATGCCCATCAGCCGGGCGTTGAGGCGATCCTGGAGATAGCCCTTCAATATGCCATCCTCGATCAGCACCGTGCGGCCGGTTGGCGTACCTTCATCGTCGATTGTGAGCGAACCCCGGCGTCCGGCGATCGCGCCTTCGTCAATCACGGTCACGCCCGGCGCCCCGACCCGTTCACCGATCCGTCCGGAAAAGGCCGACGTGCCCTTGCGGTTGAAATCGCCCTCAAGCCCGTGGCCGATCGCCTCGTGGAGCAACACGCCGGGCCAGCCGGGGCCGAGCACGACCGGCATCTCGCCCGCTGGCGCGGCAACGGATTCCAGATTCACCAGGGCCTGCGCCAAGGCGATATCGATCGCCCGGTTCCATTGCGCGGGTTCGAACAGCGAACCGTAGAGATAGCGGCCGCCCATTCCGTGATAGCCGGTTTCGCGGCGGTCGCCGTCCTGCGCCACGATCTGGACGTTGAGGCGGACCAAGGGGCGCACGTCGTGGGCGACAAAGCCGTCGGCGCGGACGATCTCGATCACGCTCCAGCTGCCGGCGATCGATACGCTGACCTGCGCCACGCGCGGGTCGCGAGCGCGGGCGGCGGCGTCGATTTGCTGGCACAATGCGACCTTGGCGGCGAACGAGATTTCGGACAGCGGATCGTCGGTGCCGTACATTGCCTGATTAGTTCGGCGCGGCGAGGGCGCAGCAGCAGCCTTCGCCGGATCGAGCAATTGCAAAGTCGCCGCCGCCCGGTCGATCGCCGCGACGCTGATCTCATTGGCGTGGGCGAAGGCGGTGGTTTCGCCGACCACGCCGCGCAGTCCGAAGCCCGACGTCGTGTGATAATCGGCGGTTTTCAGCCGGCCATCGTCGAAACCGAACGCCTCGCTGGCGCTATATTGGAGGTAAAGCTCGCCATCGTCGGCGGTCTCCAGGTGGCGCTTGGCGAGGCGCTTGGCCTGGTCCGGATCGAGCATGCCGTCGCGGTAAAGGAAGCGGCGCGGGTCGCCGGCGATCATGACTTGTGGGTGTCGGCGACGCCGCCTTCGAGCACGAAACGGCGGTCGCAATAGCCGCACTCGACAAAGCCGGTGTCGGGCTCGATGCGCAGGAACACGCGGGGGTGGCCGAGCGCGGCGGGGATATCGCCCGAGCCGTCGCAGGCAATTTCCAGGGTTTTGACGCGGATGATTTCGGGCGGCGGGATGTCCATCCCCATCACCTAGCGATTGCGCCCTTCTGCTTCAATGAGCGCGGCTGCTGGCGTCAGGGATATTGAACATCGACGGCAAAGGTGCCGACGTAGAGGCCTTCGACCTGGTTGGCGTTGACGTGGAGCGTGCCGCCGACCTTGAACTGAAAAGGCTCCTTGGCGACGACATTGCGACTGGACGTGCCGGCCAACGTCCAGGTGTCGATCGTCATCGTTTCGGTCCCGCCAACCCGGGTTATGGTGCTGGCGGTCTTGGGAATGCGGATGAGGACCACATTCTTGACCGGCGACACCGCCTCGAACAGCGCCGAATAAGGCGCGCCGCCGCCGGCATAGATCACGCCGCCGGTGGTGGTCATAACTTCGGTGTTGGGATTGACCACGGCGGTTCCGGCCGTGGTCACCGTCAGCGATGCGAAATAGAGGTCGTTCAATTTGCGCAGACTCGCCGGCTGGGTGATCGTCGCGGTGGCCGTGGCGTTTTTGACCGGCGCTATCGGTGCGGCATGCACGGCCGCAGACGCCGCGAGCGCCAGCGCCGCAACCAGGCGGGCTAGATTGGGTAAACCGATCATTTGGGCTGTTCGGTACCGGGTTAAGTTCAAGATGCGTGTAGCGGACGTGGTAAACGGCGCGTTTACCATGACGCTGACTTGTCGCTGCCCGAGCGCGTGCCTATGCCTGCCGCGATGACCGCAGCCGACGCCGCAATTCGCATCCAAGGCCTGTCCAAGACCTATGCCGGCAGCACGGGAAGCCCGCCCAAGCTGGCGCTCGACGACGTCAGCTTCGATGTTCCACGCGGGCAGATCTTCGGGCTGCTCGGCCCCAACGGCGCGGGCAAGTCGACGCTAATCAATGTCCTTGCCGGCTTAGTTACCAAGTCGAGCGGCACGGTGTCGATCTGGGGCTTTGACATCGACCAGCATCCGCGCAACGCCAAGCGCTCGATCGGCATTGTCCCGCAGGAAATCCTGTTCGACCCGTTCTTCAGTCCGCGCGAAGCGCTCGAAATCCAGGCGGGCCTCTATGGGGTGCCGCCAGCCGAGCGGCAGAGTGACGCGTTGCTGGCGGCAATGCACCTGACCGACAAGGCCAACGCCTACGCCCGCACCTTGTCGGGCGGCATGAAGCGGCGGCTGCTGGTGGCCAAGGCGATGGTTCATTCGCCGCCGATCCTGGTGCTCGACGAGCCCACCGCCGGAGTAGACATCGAGCTTCGCCGCGAGCTGTGGAATTATGTCCGCGCGTTGAACCACAAGGGCGTGACGGTGGTACTGACCACCCACTATCTCGAGGAAGCCGAGCAGCTGTGCGATCGAATCGCCATCATCCACCGCGGCAAGGTGGTCGCCAATGAGCCGACTCGCGAATTGATCGCCAAGGCGCAGGACAAAGCGGTGGTGGTGACCTTCGACCGCGACATCGAGCATGTTCCGACCGCGCCTCACTTCGAGAATATCACGCTGCTCGACCCGCGCACGCTCGAGATCACCTACCGCAAGGACAAGGTCAACGCCGGCGAAGTGCTGTCGACGCTCGCCGCCGAGGGACTCGCCATTGTCGACGTCTCGACCCGCGACCCGGATCTGGAGGATGTGTTTCTGAGCCTAGTTGGAGGACAAAATGAATAGGCTCCCCTCCCTCCAAGGGAGGGGCCGGAGGTGGGTGCGAGCGCAGCGAGTGCCTTGTCGCCTCGGTGCGGCGGATAAGTTCAACCCACCCCTACCCCTCCCTGCTAGGGAGGGGAGGTGATGGCCGACGACGTCCTCATCGTCGGCTCGGGCGCGGCCGGGCTGACGGCGGCGTTGAACCTCGCTGAGACGCACACCGTCGCGGTGATCGCCAAGGGCAGCCTGAGCGAAGGCGCGACCGACTGGGCGCAAGGCGGCATCGCCGCGGTGCTCGAAAAAGGCGACAGCTTCGAAGCGCACGTCCGCGACACGATGATTGCCGGGGCCGGGCTCAACGACGAGGCCGTGGTCGAGCATGTCGTCGGCAAAGCGCCGAATGCCATCGCGCGACTGATCGGACTCGGCGTGCCGTTTGCCGAAGAGGACGGCGCGTTGCATCTGACGCGCGAGGGCGGCCACAGCCATCGCCGTATCGTCCATGTCGCCGACGCCACTGGGCATGCCGTGCAGGAAGCGCTGGAAACGGCCGCCGCCAAACACC
>JBDSNQ010000054.1:0-10588 GCA_039915275.1 Sphingomicrobium sp. | reverse complement strand
CGCTCGATCTCGCGCCCACAAATTTCCTCGGTCACGCCGGGATAGACGGTGCTTTCGTAGATAATCGTCGGCCGCCGCTGGGGGTCGATCGCTTCGCCAATCATCCGCGTTGCCGACAGCAACGCCGCGAGGTCGGGCCGGTTGTCGCCGTCGACCGGGGTCGGGACGGTGACGATGTAAATATCGGCGCCGCGGCAATCTTCGGGAGTATCGGTCAGCTTGAGGCTGCTCGCCTCCAGCGCCTCGCTGTCGATTTCGCGCGTACGGTCATGCCCGGCGCGCAGCTGGGCGATGCGCCCGGCATCCACATCGAGCCCCGTAACCTCATACTTGCGCGCCAGCGCCACGGCCAGCGGCAGCCCGACATAGCCCAGCCCGACAACGACGATATGACCGATCTTGCTCATCTGTTCCTTTTGAGGCTGGCCCGACTAACCTGTTCCGCGAATAAGCCTTTGGTCGCCTAGACGTTCCCGCGCGCTTGCCATTCACCGCCTCGATCAACAAGCCGCGGCGGGCTGACGCCTCGCTTTTGCCCAAATATTGAGTTAGAGGCGCGATCCTCCCGATGACCATCATGCCTCTTCCTCGAGCCCCGCGCGTGGGCCTGGTCTCGCTCGGCTGTCCCAAGGCATTGGTCGACAGCGAGCGGATCATGACCAAGCTGCGCGCCGACGGCTATGACATGTCGCCCGATTATGCCGGGGCCGATGTGGTGCTGGTCAACACCTGCGGCTTCCTCGACAGCGCCAAGGCCGAGAGCCTCGACGCCATCGGCGAAGCGATCGCCGCCAACGGCCGGGTGGTCGTCACCGGCTGCCTCGGCAAGGAAGCCGAGATGATCCGCGCCCGCTTCCCGGGCGTGCTCGCGATCACCGGCCCGCAGCAATATGAGGATGTCGTCGCCGCGGTCCACGAGGCCGCGCCGCCGGTGCCCAATGCCTTCCTCGATCTGGTGCCCGAGGCCGGGCTCAAGCTGACCCCGCGCCACTACAGCTATTTGAAGATTTCCGAGGGCTGCAACCACCGCTGCGCCTTTTGCATCATTCCGTCGATCCGCGGCGACCTCGTCAGCCGCCGCCCCGACGCCATCCTGCGCGAAGCCGAGAAACTGGTCGCCGCCGGGACCAAGGAATTGCTGGTGATCAGCCAGGACACCTCGGCTTACGGCGTCGACCTGCGCCACGCGGCGTGGCCGTGGAAAGGCCGTGAGGTCCGCGCTCACATGACCGACCTCGCCCGTGAGCTCGGCTCACTCGGCGCCTGGGTCCGCCTTCACTACGTCTACCCCTACCCGCACGTTGATCGCGTCATCCCGCTGATGGCCGAGGGGCTGGTGCTGCCCTACCTCGACATCCCGTTCCAGCATGCCAGCCCCAAGATCCTGCGGGCAATGAAGCGCCCGGCCAATGACGCGCGGGTGCTCGAACGGATCCGCGGCTGGCGCGAGATTTGCCCCGACATCGCCATCCGCTCGACCTTCGTCGTCGGCTTCCCCGGCGAGACCGAGGAGGATTTCCAATATCTGATGAACTGGCTCGAGGAAGCGCAGCTTGACCGCGTCGGCGCGTTCCGCTTCGAGCCGGTCGAGGGCGCGGCCGCCAACGCGCTGCCCGATCCGGTGCCGGAAGCGCTTAAGGAAGAGCGCTACGCCCGCCTGATGGAGCTGACCGCCCGCATCTCGGCCGAGAAACTGGCGGCGAAAGTCGGCAAGACATTGGACGTGCTGATCGACGCCGTCGACGGCGAAACCGGCGGCGCCACCGGCCGCTCCAAGGCCGACGCGCCCGAGATCGACGGTGAAGTCCACCTCCGCGATGCCGGCGTGCTCGAACAGGGCGACATCGCCTCCGTCCTCATTGAAGACAGCGACGAGCACGATTTGTTCGGCGTGCCCGTCGCCTGATCGTCACACCGGCGTGCGCGACATCGCCAGCCGCTGACTGCCGGGGAAATTGGGTTCCCAGCCCTTGTCGGTCTTGCGCATCAGCGACGTGAAAACCGCGTCATTCTCGCGCCAGAAGCGCTGGCGGAACTGATTGGTCTTGCCATCCGCTCTGGTCAGCAAGACGTCGCGGACGACCGCGCCATCACCCTCGACATGGAGCGTTCCCTTTTCCTGGCCGCCGCTCCCCGGCTCGGCGGCAATGACATAATCCAGCGCCTTGGTGGCGCCATTCCACACCAGCAACCCTTCGAAATGAACCGCTTCGGGCGCGGATCCGACGTTGGTCAGCGTGGTATATTTGATCGACGCTTTCTCCGCCCCCCAAGCAAATTGCTGATGGATCCGCACATCGGGGCCGCCGCTCGGCTTGGTGTACCAGTCGCCGATCAGGAATTCGTACGCGCCGTAGGGATTGGCGATCTTTGCCGGCGCGTCGATCCGCATTTGCGGCTGTGGTGCGGGCTGGGCGATGGCCCCGCTACTCGCCAATGTGGCCGCGACAAACAGCGGCATGATCATGAACTTACGCATATCTTTCTCCAACACTCGTCGAAAACAGGTTCGCAGCGATAGTGTGGTGGCGTAGGCGACGCGCAGCGCTATTCGACCAATTCGAGCAAAGGCGGACATACAAGATGAATTGTCCGGCAAGTTTCACGAAGCGCAGCGAGAAAACTCGCCGCTACATCATGTCCGCTTTCACGCGACTGGTTTTCGCCCGCGGTTTCGAGCATGTCTCGGTGCTCGACGTGGTCGCGGAAGCCGACGTCGCGCGCTCCACCTTCTACGAGCATTTCAGCGGCAAAGAGGACGTCCTGCGCGCCGCGATGGCCAATCTTTTCATCGTCATGGCCGAATGCTTTCCAAGCGATACCCAGCCACCGGAATTGAACCGCGTGCTCGGCCATTTGTGGGATAATCGCCGGCTGACCGACGCGATCTTTTCCGGTGCACCGCGCGTCATCCTGGCCCGCGCGCACGGCGAGCGGATCGAAGCGCATCTGCGTGACATGAACCAGGGCGAGCCGCTGGCCCTGTCCTATCGCCTGGCCGCGATCCACCTTGCCGAAGGGCAGATTGCGCTGGTTGAGAATTGGCTGCGCGGCCGCGCTTTTTGCGAGACGGCGGATCTGGCGCAGGCGCTGCACAAGAGCAGCCGGGCATCCGCCCTGGCTCTTCTCGCGACCAATGATTGCGCTAAAGCGGCCCCATGACCGACTTCGCATCGCTGATCGCCCCCGACCGCGGCCAAAAAGCTCGCATTATCCATCTCGTCGACACAAAAAGCTTCGCCGGCTGGGTAAAGGGTCGCAGCACCGAAGACCGCGCGCTGATCGACGCGCACCGCTTCGACGCCAAGGCCGGCTCCGCCCACGTCATCCTGCCCCGCGCTGGCGAGTTCGAGATCGTCAGCGCCGTCGCCAATACTTCGGCGCTGACGCCCTGGGGCCTCGCCAGGCTGGCGGAAACGCTTCCCGAGGGCAGCTACAAGCTGGCCAGTGGCGAGCCAGGCAAAGCCGCGCTCGGCTGGTTGCTCGCCCAGCACCGGTTCGACGATTATCGCACCAAAGCAGATGCGACCCGCGGTTCGCGCGTGCTCGTCTCCGGCGAGGCGGCGCGAATCGATGACAGCATTCGCCTCGCCGAAGCGACCGCGCTGGTCCGCGACCTGGTCGATACGCCGGCCGGCGACCTCGGCCCGGCCGAGCTTGAGCAAGCGGTGCGCGAGCAGGCAGCACGCTTCAGCGCGGAGGTGCGCGTCACCTCCGGCGATGCGCTCAACAGCGGCTTTCCGCTGATCGCCGCGGTCGGCGCCGCCGCGTCTCGTGAACGCGCCCCGCGCCTGCTCGAGGCCGAGTGGGGCGACCCCAAACACCCGCGCGTCGCGATCATCGGCAAGGGCGTCTGCTTCGATAGCGGCGGGCTCGACATCAAGAGCGCCGCCGGCATGCGCCTGATGAAGAAAGACATGGGCGGCGCGGCCCATGCGTTGGCCCTGTTCGGACTGGTCGCCGCCGCGCGCCTGCCCGTCCGCCTGCACTTGCTGATCCCGGCGGTCGAAAATGCCGTGTCGGGGACAGCCTATCGCCCCGGCGACATCGTCAAGTCGCGCCAGGGACTGACCGTCGAGATCGATAATACCGACGCCGAGGGGCGGCTGGTCCTCGCCGACGCGCTGACCCGCGCGGCCGAGGATAAGCCCGAGCTGATGATCGACTTCGCGACCCTGACCGGCGCCGCCCGGGTTGCGCTTGGGCCCGACCTGCCGGCGCTGTTCGCCAACCGCGACGATCTGCTCGCCAGCCTCGAGGCAGCCGCCAGGCAAGTCGAGGACCCGCTGTGGCGGATGCCGCTGTGGGACGGCTATGACGAGATGCTCAAAAGCGACACCGCCGATCTCGCCAACGCCACCGGTTCGACCATGGCCGGCTGCATTACCGCGGCTTTGTTCCTGCGCCGGTTCGTCCCGACCGAGATCGCATGGGCCCATCTCGACACATTCGCATGGCGCCCCAGCAGCACACCGGGCCGGCCCAAGGGCGGAGATGCGCTCGGCCTTCGCGCGGCTTTCGCCATGCTCGCGGAGCGCTATCCGATCCGCTGATTCGTCGCGAAACTCGGACGATTCGCGCGTTTTTCCCGATTTTCCTGTCGCTTGGCTGCAACATTTCGGCTCCTTACCGGTTTAATTCTCCAGGCACGCGACGCGACGGAGTGATTAAACATGAGCGAGGTTTCGCTATCCGGCTGGATGAAGGCGTTGATCGCCTACGTCCGCTCGGGCGAGCCGGATCTCACCAACCGCCAGATGGCGCTGTTGATGCTGGTCTATCTTACCCCGGGGCCGCACACGGTGCGCGGCCTGGCCAAGACCCTGGCGGTGTCCAAACCGGTCGTCACTCGTGCCTTGAACACGCTTGGCGCACTCGGCTATCTCCGCCGCGAACGCGATCAGGACGACCGCCGCAACGTGTTTGTCGTCCGGACCAGCGAAGGGGCAGAATTTCTTGAAGGTTTCAAGCGCAACCTCCGCGAAGGCGACGAGACCGGCGCGGCCCACCGGCCGATCATCGGCCAGGCGGCCTTCGCCCACCAGCGCTGAGGGCTTCGCGCTGACCGGGCCGTCGAACCCGCCGGACCCCGCTTTTCACGCCTTCCGGCCCGACCTCGCAGACTGCGCGCTCGCCCACCAGGTCATCGCCTCGCATTATGCCGAGCCGCTCGCGCGGATCGTGACCCAGCCAGCAAACCTGCGCCCGGCGCCATCCGACGAGACCGAAGCGCTGCTCGCGCTCAAGCCCGGCGATCCCTTCTCGATGCTCGACAACAGCCTCGGCTGGGCCTGGGGCTACGCCGGCAAACAACGCCGCGTCGGCTATGTCAGGGCGGAGAGCGTCGGCGCGCCTTAGTCCTTACCTCTCCCCCCGCGCCCTCCGGATGGCGTACCATTTCTGCACGTTGGCATTGTGCTCGGCCAGCGTGTCGGCGAAGACGTGGCCGCCGGTGCCATCGGCGACAAAATAGAGCGCCTTGGTCGGCGCCGGATCGAGCACCGCGGCGATGCTTAGCCGGCCTGGATTGGCGATCGGCCCCGCCGGCAATCCAGGCGTCTTGTAAGTGTTATAGCCGGTGTCGGCGTTGAGCTCCGAGCGCAGGATGCGCCGCCCGAGCGGCTTGCCCTTGGTAATCGGGTAGATCACCGTCGGGTCGGCATCCAATTTCATGCCGATCCGCAGCCGGTTGCAATAGACCCCGGCGACCAGCCGCCGCTCGGCCGGCTTGCCGGTTTCCTTTTCGACGATCGACGCCAGGATCACCGCTTCGGTCTTGGAATTGACCAGGCAGGTCGGCTTGCGCTTGGCCCACAATGCGTCGAGCGCCTTGGTCATCGCCGCCTGCATCCGGCTGACGAGCGCGGCGCGTGGCTCACCGCGTTCGTAGCCATAGCTGTCGGGCAGTAGCGAGCCTTCCGCGGGCACTTGCACCGCGCCAGTCAAATAGGGGACCGCGGCGAGCTTCTCCTGGACGATGATCGACGGCATGCCTTCGGTGACCGTGATCAGCCGCTGCACCGGCCGCCCGCGCTGGAGCAATTCGAGCACGGCCGCTCCGCCCATGCCCTTGGGAATCTCGAACTCACCGGCCTGGACCGGATCGCCCGAGCCAAGCAGCCGCGCCATCATCCGAAAGGTCGTCGCGCTGCCCGGAATCGCGCCGTCTTTTTCGAGCTGGCTCGTCACTGAAGCGAGGCTCGATCCCTCCTCGACGACAATATGGTGCGGTCCCGGCTTCGGGCCCGGGCTCCACCACAAAATCCAGGTGCCGACTAGCGCCGCCAAAAAGGCGAGAACGCCGAGCGCGACGAGCTTCTTCACACCGCCTTCATGACCAGGCTGGCGTTGGTGCCGCCGAAGCCGAAGCTGTTGTTCAAGACCGCCTTCACTTCGCGCTTCCGGGCCTTGTGCGGCACGAGGTCGATCCCCTCGGTGCCGTCGTCGGGATTATCGAGGTTGAGCGTCGGCGGGACGATCTGGTCGCGGATGGCGAGGATGCAGAAGATCGATTCGACCGCTCCGGCGCCGCCGAGCAGATGGCCGATCGCCGATTTGGTGCTCGACATCGAAGCGCCGGACAGATCGTCGCCGAACACGCGCTTGGCGGCGGCGAGCTCGATCGTGTCGGCCATGGTGCTGGTGCCATGGGCGTTGATATAGTCGATGTCGCTCGGCTCCATGCCCGCTTTCCTCAGCGCCATCCGCATGGCGAGCTCGGCGCCCTTGCCTTCGGGGTGCGGCGCGGTGACGTGATAGGCGTCGCCCGACAGGCCATAGCCAACGACCTCGGCATAGATTTTGGCGCCGCGCGCCTTGGCATGCTCATATTCCTCGAGCACGACCACGCCGGCGCCCTCGCCCATGACGAAGCCGTCGCGGTCCTTGTCATAGGGACGCGAGGCTTTTTCGGGCGTGTCGTTCATGCTCATGTTGAGCGCGCGGGCCTGGGCGAAACCGGCGACCCCGAGCGGGTTGATGGTGCTCTCGGCGCCGCCGGCCAACATGACGTCGGCGTCGTCATCCTTGATCATCCGCGCCGCGTCGCCGATCGAATGCGCGCCGGTCGAGCAAGCGGTGACGACCGCGTGGTTGGGGCCCATCAGCCCGTATTTGATCGAGACCTGGCCAGAAATGAGGTTGATCAGCCGTCCGTGGACAAAGTGCGGACTGACCCGGCTCGGGCCCTTTTCATAGAGGACGATCGATTCCTTCTCGATCCCCGGCAAGCCGCCAATGCCCGAGCCGATCGACACGCCGGTACGCAACCGTTCGGTCTCGCTCATCTCGGTCAGGCCAGCGTCCTCGAGCGCCTGTCCGGCCGCGTCGATTCCATAAATGATGAACGGATCGACCTGCCGCTGGACCTTGTGATCGACGCGCAAATCGGGGTCGAAGCCATAAGGGTGGTCGGCCGGCTTGACCTCGCAGGCGATGCGGCACTTCTGGTCGCTGGCGTCGAACCGGGTGATCGGCCCGGCCCCGCTCTTGCTCGCCAGAATATTGGCCCACGTCGTCTCGACGTCACCGCCGAGCGGTGTCACCAGACCCAGGCCAGTTACCACGACACGGCGCATCAACGAACTCCATATGCAACAGGCCCAAACCCGTTCGGGCTGAGCCTGTCGAAGCCCTGTACTGTTTGGTAAACGCCCAAGCTAGAAAAAGGGCAGCCCTTCGACAAGCTCAGCGAGAACGGGGAGGAGAGCTAGCTCTTGTTCTGGTCGATATAGTCGATCGCATCCTTGACGGTGGCGATCTTCTCGGCGGCGTCGTCCGGAATCTCGACCCCGAACTCCTCCTCGAAAGCCATCACCAGCTCGACGATATCGAGACTGTCGGCGCCCAGATCGTCGATGAAGCTGGCTTCTTCGGTGACCTTGTCCGCGTCGACACCGAGATGTTCGACGACGATCTTCTTTACCCGATCGGCAGTCTCGCTCATGGGGCTATCCTCCGTTTAATTTTGCGATGCCCTAGCCGCGCGTCGGGCCGTGGGCAAGTGGCGCGCTTGTCGGTTGGCGATGTTGCCTTAAGTGTCATGCCGATGCACGGTTCCCGCCCCCTTACGCCCGGCGAAATCGCCCTTGCCCGCTCGGTGTTCAGTGCGGCGATCGATTATACGCGGGTCCGCCTGGTCAATCGCAAATGGTGGCCGTTCCAGCCGCGGGCCGCGGCGATGGCGCCGACCGGCAACATCCACTTTCACCCGCACGGCGATTTGTGGTCCGAAAACTTCGCCGCTGAACCGCTCAACCTCCAGGGCCTGTTTATCCACGAGATGACCCATGTCTGGCAGACCCAGACCCGCGGGCATTTCTATCTGCCGCTGATGCGCCACCCGTTCTGCCGCTATGCCTACATACTCGAGGACGGCCGGTCGTTCGACCGCTACGGTCTTGAGCAGCAGGCTGAAATTGTCCGCCACCTGTTCCTCGGCAACGCCGGGATCAGGTTGCCGCAGACGCAAGACCTTGAGCGCCTGCGAGACCTCGCCCCGTTCAACCTGGCTTAGTCGCCGGCGGCGGGCTTTTGCGACCAGAGCCAGATGAACCGTGGATTCCGGGCAACACTTGGCCGCACCCCAACCATCGTCCGCGCCGAACAGAATCCTTCGAACGCCGCTTACTCTTAGGGAATCAAAGGCTTTTTGACACAAAATCGCGCATAATCGAAAGTAAGCAGGCTCCCTTTCCTAACAAACTGTTCTTGGGCATAGTGTGACGGTCTCGCGACACGCTTGGGGGAGCTTCTGACATGCGCACGACTTCGATTCTGCTGATCGGCACGGCCGCGATCGCCATTTCCACACCGTCTTTCGCTCAATCGACGCAGGAAGATGTCGCCCAGGCGGCCAACCAGCCCGATGACACCCAGGGCAATGGCGAGATCATCGTCACCGCGACCAAGCGCGCCTCGCGCGTCCAGGACGTTCCGTTCTCGATCAATGCGCAGACTTCGGCGGACATTCAGCGCGCGAACGCGCAAACGCTCGAAGATATCAGCCGAAACGTCGCCGGCCTGACCGTGCAAAACCTCGGGCCGGGCCAGAGCCAGGTCTCGATCCGCGGCGTTTCTGCAGGCCAGATCGCCCGCGACCAACCCGGAGTAAAAGAGCAGGTCGGCGTCTATCTCGACGAAACCATCACGTCGATGTCGCTGTTCACGCCCGATTTCGACCTGTTCGATCTCAATCGCGTCGAAACGCTGCGCGGGCCGCAAGGCACGCTGTTCGGCGCGGGTAGCGTTGGCGGCACGATCCGCTACATCACCAACCAGCCAAACCTCGACCGCGTCGAAGGCGCTGTAGAAAGCGACGTCAACGTCCTGAAGGGCGGCGACCTAGGCTATGGCCTGAAAGGAGCGATTAACGTCCCGCTGGGCTCGACCGCGGCCGTTCGGCTCGTGGGGTACGGGACCCATTTCGGCGGCTTTATCGATTCAGTCGGGCCGTACAGCAAAAAGAATGTCAACGATGGTCGCCGCGTCGGCGGTCGGGCCTCGCTGCTTTTCCAGCCGACGCCCGAGCTCAAGATCACGCCGCGCGTCGCTTATCAGGAAGTGGAGGCCGGCGGCTTTAATCGCGAGGATCATTTTATCACCTTCGACAATCAGTTCACGTCTGGCGCGGCCGGAACGGACCTTGGCGAGCGCAAACAATATCTGAAGTTCCGCGAGAAATTCCGCGACAAGACGTTCCTGAGCGATCTCGTCGCGAGTTACGACTTCGGTCCGGCCGAGCTGACCTCGGTGACGAGCTATGTCCATCGCAACATCCTCGTCAGCCGAGACGCCTCGGCGTTGACCGGCTCGGTCTATGTCTCCTTCTCGGGGGCTCCAGGGGCCGCGGCGGCCATCGGGGGCGCCCGATTGGATTCGAACCTGCGCGACACGACCAAGCTCAAGCAATGGACGCAGGAGTTGCGCCTCGCGTCGACAGGCACTGGACCCTTCCAGTGGGTCTTCGGCGGCTTCTATAGCCACGTCGATCGTAAATATGCGCAGACGCTGCCGACCCCGGGCTCGGATGTCTTCACCAATGTCTTTCTTGCGGCCGACTGCGCTGCAACGCCGGCGCACTGCAAGTCGCCCGGCGTTCCAGCCACCGCCGCAGACCTCACCAACGGCTTCGCCGCCGACAGTCCGTACAACGCCGCTTTGCCTTACATCATCAAGCAGGCGGCCGTGTTCGGCGAGGGCAGCTACAAGGTCGGGCAGTTCAAACTGACCGCCGGCGCGCGCTATTACAACTTCAAGGAGAAGCGCGATTTCGTCTCGGGCGGCGTGTTCTCCGACGTCAGCACCGACCTCAACGAAAAGACAAAATCGGACGGCATCTCGCCGCGCTTTATCCTGAGTTACGAGCCCAACCGCAACTTCAGCGTCAACCTGCAGGCGGCGAAGGGATTCCGGCTCGGCGGCATCAACGATCCGCTCAACGTCCCGCTATGCACGCCGGGGGATCTCGCGATCTTCGGCGGCCAGGGAGCCTATAAAGACGAAACGCTGTGGAATTACGAAGGCGGGATCAAATTGAGCCGCCACGGAATCACCTTCAACTCGGCGGTGTTCCACAACGAAATCCGCG
>JBDSNQ010000247.1:0-6100 GCA_039915275.1 Sphingomicrobium sp. | reverse complement strand
CGGCCGTTATTTGCGGGAAGTCCTCGATGAAGCGGTGGCGTCGGGCCACGTCGAGATCGTGCCGAGCGCGGCGGTCCATGCCGCACCTAACAAAGACGATTGGCAGATCGACCTGGAGGGCGGTGAGACAGTCACCACAGCGGCGCTGGTGCTGGCGATTGGCAACCAGCCGCCGGAGCCGCTGGCCATGGCCGCTGGTTTGGGCGGGCGATTCGTCAATAATCCATGGAGCGAGGACGCCAAAGCGGCGGTGCGCGAAGCCGCGGCGAGCGCTGGCGACGTGCTGCTGGTCGGCACCGGCCTGACGATGATCGACGTCGTGCAGTCGCTCAATGCCGCAGGTCACCGGGGCCGGATTGTCGCGCTGTCGCGGCGCGGGCAGATCCCCAAGGCGCACGCGGATTTTGAAGCCGAGCCTGTAAAGGCGAGTGAAGTTCCGCATGGCAACGTGCTGACGCTGTGGCGCTGGTTGAGGCGGCGGAGCGGCGAGGTGGGATGGCGCGTGGCGGTCGATTCGCTGCGGCCGCATAGTCATGCGTTGTGGCAAAGCCTGAGCGTCGAACAGCAGCGGCGATTTCTGCGTCATGCCCGGCCGTGGTGGGACGTGCATCGGCACCGGATTGCGCCCGAGGTTGCGCGGCAGGTGCATGATCTGGTTGCTCAAGGGAGGCTGGAGATCGTCGCCGGCCGCATCGGTGCGATCCGGGATGTGGATGGTGGCCTAGAGGTCGAGATCAGAAGACGGGGAGGAGTACAGTCCTTCGACCAGCTCAGGACGAACGGATTGTCTCGATTTGCCTTCGCGATCAATTGCACCGGGCCGCTGGGGGCGATCGAACGCACCGCCGATCCGCTGCTGCGCGGCTTGCTCGATGACGGCCTTGTTGCGCCCGACCAGCTCGGCATAGGGCTTGAGGTCGACCAGCACTCTCGGGTCGGCGAGCGATTGTGGGCGCTGGGGCCGCTGACCAAAGGGCGGTATTGGGAAATCGTCGCGGTTCCCGACATAAGGGGGCAGGCCGCGGCAGTGGCCGACGACATCGCAAAGGAGCTGAAGCAATGAGCCCGACACCGGAGGATGGCGATTTGGTCGAATCCCCGCCCAAGGTCGATGTCCCCAACGATGTCGCCGAAGCGGTGCGGACGCTGATCCGCTGGGCCGGCGACGATCCCGACCGCGAAGGGCTGCTCGATACGCCGAAACGAGTCGCCAGGGCGTGGCGCGAATATGCCAGCGGCTATGCCGAAGACCCGGCGATCCACCTCGCGCGGACTTTCGAGGAGGTCGGCGGCTATGATGAGATCGTGCTGCTCAAGGACATTCCGTTCCAGTCGCATTGCGAGCACCATCTGGCGCCGATCATCGGCAAGGCCAGCATCGCTTATTTGCCGCGCGATAAAGTGGTTGGAATCAGTAAGTTAGCCCGCGTCCTCCACGGCTACGCAAGGCGCCTCCAAGTCCAGGAACGGCTCACCGCGCAAGTCGCCGACTGCATCTGCGAACACCTCAACCCCAAGGGCGTCGCGGTGGTGATCGAAGCCAGCCACAGCTGCATGAGCGCGCGCGGGGTCAACACGCCGGGCGTGATGATGACCACCAGCCGCATGATGGGCACGTTCCGGAGCGACGAGCGCAGCCGGCGCGAGGTGTTGGCGTTGATGGGCTATTGACCCTCGCCCTCACTTCACCGGGAGATGGTGCCTTATCAATCGGTATTCGTGCCAGATCAGGGCGATGACGACGAGGTCGAACAGGGTCAGCGCGATCAGGCCGGGGCTGTGGGTGAAAGTGAAGCGGTAGAGCTGGTAGGCGATGAACAGGGTCATCACCGCGAGCGAGGCGGGGTAGGCCCAAAGCTTGTTCATCAGCAGACCGGCGACCAGCGCCAGTTTCACGACGCCGTGGCTCAATAGATAGAAAGCGTAGAAATGCTGGGTCTGGACTGAGAAGCTCTGGGCCCAGGTGAGCATGTGGCTGGCAATGTAATCGCCGCGGTCGTGGAGCAGCTCATCCTGGGTCAGGCGGTCGACCCAGGCGCGGATGGCGGCGGTGCTGGTCAGTGCGAGCGCGAGGCCGCCGAAACATTCGATGACGGCGTGGGCGCCCTTCAACAGGATGCTCACCTCGAATAACTGGTGGATGCGTTTTTCCTGAATCGCCATGGCCTGCCCTAGAACGCCTGCTCGAGGCCGACGAACATGCCGCGCCGCTCGCCCCACTGCGCGGCGCCGCCGCCGAGCGCGGTGCCATCACGAAGCGCATAGCGGGCATCGAACAGGTTGGTGACGTCGAGCCTGAGATCGAGCGGATGTTCTTTGGACATCGTCAAATGATACACCGCCGCCATATCGATGGTGGCGTAGGCCGGCAGGCGGGCGCCGTTGACCGGGCCGCCCGCAACCGTCCGCCGCGTACCACTGCCGACCACCAGGTCGGTCGAGAGCAACAGATGGCCCAGGCGATAGGAAAGTCCGGCCGACCCGGTGGTGCGCTGGTCTTGGTCGAGCGGCACGTCGTGCGTTGCGGCATAGGCCAATTGGGCGGGGGTGAACTCGGCCTGGTCGGTGACAATGCCGCGCCCGCGGGCTTGCGCCAAAGCGAGGTTCGACCAAGCGGCGATCGGCCCTTTGGCGTAGGTCATCGACAATTCGACGCCGCGCAAGCGGCCGGTGCGGTAATTGAACGAGCGGCCGAGCGGCGAAAACTCCCAGTTGCGCCGGGCGAGGAGTTCGTGCGCGTCCTGCCAATAGCCATCGATGCCGAGGACAAGATGGCCGAGCGTCTGCTGGGCGCCGAGGTCGAAATAATCGTCGGATTCGCCGCGCGGCCGCGGTGTCGATGCTGCCCCGCCAACCAAGATTGAGCGCGGCGCGGCATCGCCCAGCGGCGGCGCGGCGTAATAGCGGGCGTAGCCGGCGTGGGCGGTAAGGCCGGCGGGAGCCGACCACACCAGGCTCAAGCGCGGTCCGACATGTGCTGAATTATCGAGGCCCGAGACATGATCGACGCGGACGCCGCCGTTGAACGTCAGGCGCGGCGTGAGTTGCCATTCGTCCTGGACGAAGCCGCTGGCGCTGGTGCGGTGCTCGATCGAGGACGCGGAATAGAAAAGCAACGGCGTGCGGCTGCGTTCGGAATCGCGCTGACGGTCGAGCGACAGAAGAATTCCCGCGCGCAGCGTGTGCGCGGCGCCCAATGAATAGGCCCCTTCGACCTGAGTGCCGGCCGAGCGGCGGCGGTCGCGGGTTCGGCGCGAGACGCCGTCGACCGCGAGGCTGAGCGGCTCGTCGGGACTGATCGCTTCACTCGACAGGAGGCCGAAAACCGAGGCCTGGAGCGACAGGCGCTCGTCGCTCTTCTGGTAGCTGGCGATGGCGTAATGGTTGGCGCTGGTGTCGTCGCCGTGCCGGCGCTCAGCGCCGGAAATGCCTTGGACAGCGAGGCCGGGGATCTGGTTGCGTTCATTCGAGTTGCCGAGGACCAGCGACAGGCGCGAACCGGCGTCGAGGATGTGCTGGGCGTATCCGAACCCCTCGATTTCGCGGGAACGGTCGTGGAACGGGTGCGCGCTGCCGTCGAGCGATGCGATGCCGGTGTCGCTGTACCTGAAGCTGCCCGATGCGAACAGGCTGGTGCCACCGCGCGAGCCGCCCCATTCGAAGGCCGGCTCGACCGTCCGATGGCTGCCGCCGTAAAGCTCCGCCTGGCCGCCGGGTTCGTACAGGCCGCTCTTGGTGATGACGTTGACCACGCCGCCCGTCGAAAGTCCGTATTGGGCGAGGAGAGCGCCGGTGATGAGCACCGTGCGGTCGGCGAGCCGAGCGCTCAGCATTTCGCCGAAATCGGCAACGCCTTCGGGGATGATGACATTGTTGAGGCGATATTGGACGCCGCCCGCCGCACCGCGCACGATGATACGGCCGCTGCCCTCGCGGCGCACGCCCGGAACCTGGACGAGGATCGACCCGAGGTTGCGCGTCTCGCCGCCGGGCCGGTTTTCGATCGCATCGTTGGTCAGGGTGTAGGTCGACGCGCCAAGGTCGGGCTCGATGCGGGTGCGGGCCGCATCGAGGCGCTGAGCGGTGACGACGATGTCGCTCTGGACCGCTGGCTTGTCGCGGTCCTTATCGTCGTCAGCGTCCGGAGTCTGCGCGAACGCCGGTGCCGACATGGCGGCGACAACCAAACAGACCAGTCGACAATTCTTCATGGAATGGGGCAAATCCTGGCGTCGTCGGCCGCGCTTTCTCTCGCGGGCGATGAACTAGCCATTACGGACCGGGCAACGGGCCGACGAGCGCAGGATCGAGCCGGTGGTCGCGGCCCGAAACTACGGGTGCCGGCGCGGATCGTCGGCGGGATTGACGTAATTGATCGCGAACGGACCCTGGCTGGTGATCTGGATCACCGCTCCGGAGCGGGTCGAGGCGTAATGGGCCATGCGCGCGGGGGCGTTGGCGAAACCGCCGGTGACCAAATTCGCCATCCGCCGTGGTCGGACGCGCGGGCCCATGCCGAGCGACAGCTGGCCGGAGATCACGGTGACATGCTCGTCGGCAGTATGGCTGTGCGGCGGCACCGCATAGCCGGCAGGAAAGCGCAGGCGGATGGTGAAAATGCCCGGCCTCTCGGGGTTGCCGGCCAGGACCGAAGCCTGCGCGCCGCGCGGCAACCCGGCGGGCGCCGGACCCCATTTGAGATTGCCGGGATTGACCTGGCCTTGCGCACTCGAGCTTAGCAAAGGTGAGCCGAGCAGCACGGCGGCGGCGGTGATCAGCAACGCGTTCTTCATGGTCTTCATCCCCAAGTTGGCCCCCACTTCTGGGTCATCCTTAGCACCAGCGGGGCCGGCGAAGAATAGGGACTAACTGCGGCGCTTCCTGGGCTTAAGCGGTGGCCGAAGTTCGGTGTTGCGGACGCAATTGTGGAAGCCGACCCAGTCGACCCTTGTGCCGTTGCGGCCGGCGTTGCGGTTGCACAGCTGGATCTTCCACGTCGGCGGGGGATATTTGGCGACATATTTGAGGGCGTGACGCATCGCATCTTTTTGCCGGTCGATGCAGCGTTCGTCCCAGCGGCAGACGAAGCCGATGTTGAGCACGGCGGGATTCTTGAGCGGCGGCAATTGCGCGGCCGCCGCCGCGCTTGCCGAGCACGACGCCAGAGCCACCAATGCAAGCATCAATTTCATCGCGCCATCCCGTTTCAGCCCAAGCGGATACAGTTACCAACGCAGCAACCGCGCTTGTTGATGCACCGTTTATCGTTGCGATGAGTCTAAGATGGGTGAATCCTCTTTCGCAATGGGTGGAATTCGCCGCGTATTGTTATGATACGCGGGGGGACGCTCAGGCGCGGATGGCGGCGGGCCGCCACGAGCCACTGTCGCGGCCTGGGACATCGGCCGCCAAGCAATTGTCCAGGCGCTGCAAGCGGTGTAATGCGAGTCGGTATCCCGGGGGGTTTCCGATGTTGAAATCATTGGCAGGTCTGGCGTTGCTGCTGAGCGGGACGCAGGCCCAAGCGGCGTCGAGCGGCACCGATTTCGGAGTCCGCGCGATCGGCGTGCGCACCGCATCCGGGCAGATCACTTCCGTATTGACCAATTCGACCTCCAAGGCGCTGCTGACGGCGACCAATCCAGCGCCGCCGCGGTCCACCGAGAGCCAGTTCTACGACCCGGTGCCGTCGTTCGGTTCGGGGGTGAATCTGCGGGCTGTCGCCAGCCTCGGCGCGCAATGGGGCAGGGTGACCAGCACGATCCGTTCCTTCGCCCACAATCGCGCCGTCGGCGGGGTCCGCAACAGCTGGCATCTGAGCGGCCGGGCGGTGGATATCTCGCGCCGGCCCGGGGTGACCCACGCGCAGATCGCCGCGGCGTTCCGCAATGCCGGATATCATCTGATCGAATCGCTCGACGAGGGCGACCACAGCCACTTCGCGTTTGGCGGATCGGGACTGCGCTATGCGTCGCAGACCGCGCCCACTCGCAGCACAAGCGCGGTCGCCGCGACCCAATGGAAAATCGTCACGGCCGCCAACGCCGTCTTCCGCTAATCCTGCCTGAAGCGTCGTCCGAGCCCGATTTTTGGGAGCGGC
>JBDSNQ010000108.1:0-4578 GCA_039915275.1 Sphingomicrobium sp. | reverse complement strand
GAATTGTCGGAAGCAATTCATGACGGCGGACGCCGGGAACGACATGGGTAACTACTTCGCCGCCCTCTTCGAGCATCCCGAGCACAATTGCCTTGTCGCCAGCGTAGCGACCGCCGTTGGAGCCTTTGGCGAAGCCGCCGATCATGGTTTCGTCGATTTGAACGATCTGGCCGGGTCCGCCGAGCAATACGTCACCATCAACGTCCGCCATGTGAGCGCGGATGCGATCGGCCATTAGCCACGCGGTCTTATAGGTCACGCCAAGCTGGCGCTGGAGTTCTTTGGACGCAACGCCGTTCCGCGTGGTGGTGAACAAGTAGATCGCGTAAAACCAAAGCTGGAGCGGAGTGCGGGTCTTAGCGAAAGGCGTCCCGACTGTGGGATGCAAGTGATAGCCGCACCATTGGCAGGAATAGGCCCGCTCGGCTTTGATGCGATACCAGTTCGACGGGCGCTTACAGGACGGGCACTTGTGGCCTTGCCCGAAGCGGACATTGAACAGGTGGTTCAAGCAGGTTTCATCATCCGGGAAGAGCTTGAAGAAATCGCGAATGGTAAGTGCTTTGCTCATGCACCATTATATACTCCATATGTTCTACGTATGTCAAGGGGATAATTGTCATTCGTGTTAACTTTCGCGCGCTTAATCGCGACTGAGCCGAAACCTCGGGCGGGACTAGCTTGGTCCGTTCTTCCGACGCACTCACGAAATTAGCATTTAGGGCCGCTGCATTTGGCTGTTCACCTGGAATGGCCGGGAGCGGGCTTTTGGCGGTCCTCGATTGTGACCAGCAGGGGAGACCAACATGCTTTGTTCGAAACAGGTGAAATGTGCCGTAGCGATTCTTGGAATTGCGGCGGCCGGCGCGATTGGAACGTCGGCGACGGCATCGCCTGGGTCCGGCGTCACGCCCGAAAATCTGGTAACCGCCGACTTGCTCGAGGAGCCCGTGATCAACCACGACCGGGTCAAATTGCAGACCAAGGATGCGACAGTGGTGCGGATCCAGCGGCTCACCTTCGCGGCCGGCTCTTACAGCGGTTGGCACCATCATCCGGGGTTGATTGCCGTCTCCGTGCAATCGGGACTGGTGACGCTGTTCGACTCAGTCTGCGGATCGAAGACCTACGGACCCGGGTCGGTCAACGGCTCGGTGTTCGTCGAAGGCCATGATAGCCCGCAAGAGGCCAGGAGCACCGCTGGCGCGGTGGTCTATGTGACCTACATCGTACCGGCCTCTAATCCTCTCGCCACCCGCTTCCGGGTCGAGGACCAAGTGCCGTTCTGCGCGACGACCTTCTAGGCCAGATTCGGCCGCCCGCCTGAAGCCTTATTGCGGCGCTGGCGGCGGCGATTCGTCGGCCGGGGGTGGGGTCCCGGCCGCAGAATCGTCCGCCGGAGCAACGGTTTCTGGAACGCCGGGCTCCGGCGCCGTAACCGGCACGGCCACCTCATCTGCTCCCACCGGCACCACCTCCACCGCATTCTCCAGCGGCGGCAGCGGTTGCGCGGTCTCATATTCCTCGCCCGGCAGCTTGGTCGGCGCCTTGCTCGGCGGCGGCGTCTTGTTCACCGGCGCGGTCGTGCCCTGATAAACGCAGGCGTCTAGCCCCTGCCGCGCGACGACCCCGATCCGCGCCGCGATGGTCCCGCCATAGCGTCGCGTGAAGCCCTTGGGCGCGACCGCGCCGCGCTTCTTGGGCAGCGGCAGAACAGCGGCGATCCGCGCTGCTTCGATGGCGCTCATCGCGCTCGCATCATGGCCGAAATAGCGCTGCGACCCGGCGTTGACGCCATAGGTGCCGATGCCGGTCTCGGCGAGGTTGAGATAAACCTCCATGATCCGCGGCTTGCCCCACAGATGCTCGATCAGGAAGGTGAACCACGCTTCAACGCCCTTGCGGGCGTAGGCGCCGCCTTGCCACAGAAAGGCGTTCTTGGCGGTCTGTTGGCTGATCGTCGATCCGCCGCGGATCCGCCCGCCCGAGGCATTGCGCTGCATCGCATTCTCGATCGCGGCATAATCGAACCCGTTGTGGCTGCAGAATTTGCTATCCTCGCCGGCGATCGCCGCCCGCACCATGTCGCGGTCGATGGCCTTGATACTCATCCAGTCGCGGCTCGCCCCGCGCCCGGCGAGCAAATCGCCGGCCATGGTGACGGTGATCGGCGGGTTGATGAAGCGATAGGCCAGCACCCACAGCACCGAGCCGATCAGGAAGATCAGGATCAACTTGACGATCCATCCGACGATCCGCCCCGCCAGCGAACGCTGCCGCCGGCGCTTGTAACGCGGGATGGTGGAGGTGAGACGCTTGGCCATGTCTCGCGATTAGCGTCCGTTCAACTCCGCGTCGAGGTAGAGACGACGTTGGTCAGCCGAACGACGGCAAAAGTACGTTGGGGATGAAATCGATCAGGAAATGGCCCAGCATGTTGGCCGCGAGGTTGCGCTTCCACATGTAGAAAAACGTCAGGACCGCTCCGAGTACGAACGCCACCGCCATGCTTGGGACGCCGCCCGTGAAATGGGCCAGCGTAAAGCAGGCCAGCGGGATGAGTGCCGCGACCCACTTGCTTTTCGTGAGCCATTCCAGCCGCTCGATCGCATAGCCACGATAGAAGAATTCCTCGACGATGCCTGCCCGGAGGACCACCAGGGTGAGTACCAGCGGCGGCGGCTTGAACCCGCGAAAGTTGGGTAACGGAAAGCCGAGCACGCGCAACGCTCCCAGGACCGCTAAACTGGCAATCACGAGAGCTATGCAAATGCCGAGCCCAAGCAGAAGGGTCTTTCCGATTTTGGTATGCCGGAGGCCGACCGAAGGCAGCGGCAATCGCTCCCCGCGAACGACGATCCACACTAGCAGGCCCGCCAATGCGAACACCAGCAGCTCGCGCAGCAAGGTTGCGGGCACAGTCGCGACCGGGCCAGTAAGCGCGCGCTGCAGGGCGAGCATTAGCGGCCCGGCGATGAGCGCGATAAAAAGGCCGAAGAATGTCCAGCGCCGCGTCGATTGGGAGGTCATTAGTTCACTCCGGTTACGCGGACGCCGCCTGCTCATAACCCTGCGAGCGGCCGCCTCGCGCGGATGGCATTCTTCTTCGAGCAGGTCTTACTCTCATTATAAAGCGCGGTCGGGCCTCGCTGTCCAATGGACGCCGGACCTTAGCGATGGGTTGTCGGCCGATGCTCGTCGGACGATGCTCGGCTGGACAGGCTGCGGCGATTGGCTCGCCACGTCGAGACGGCTATCCGTCAAAAGGCGATGGAAGCCCCGGTATAGAGTTCAAGGTCGGGCGTGTGTCGGTTGAGGCCGAAATTTGCGCCCAGGTCCAACTGGACCCGAGACGAGGCGGCGTAGGCGAGCGCGGCGTCGGCCGAGGCTTGCCAAATGGTCCCGGAAGGGTCGAAATTCTGGGAAGCCGCCAGCTCGCCGGCGAGCGTGATCCGCGGCGCGACGGTCGCCGACAGATTGAACACATTGGTCAGGCCAAGATGCCGGCCCGACCCGTCCGCATCGGCGATCACATCGACTTCGGGGCCGAGCGTCATCGTTACCGGCCCGGCGAGCGTGAAACTGATCGGAACCGCGAGCCCGCCCTCGACCTTGCCATTGCCGAGGTTTTTGCCGGCGGTCGGCAGTTTTACGAACGGGATCATTGCGACCTGCACGCTTGCGCCTGTTCCCGTCAGCCGCTGCTTGAAGCGCAGCGTGACATCGCCGAACCCGGACACGCGGCTGCGTGGAGCAGTCTGTTTTACCGTCAGGTGCAGGGCAGGGACGAAACCAAGCTCGAGATCGGAGGAGTCCGAAACGCCGATTTTGACCACGGTGGCGCCAATCGCCAGCAAATCGGTGCGCGCGCCGCCGCTCTTTGTAACGGTCCAATCAAGGACGCCGGTCTCAATCTGGAAACGCCCTGGCGGGACCGTGCACACCCCGGTGGCCTTGGCCGGCCGGTCGGCGCAGATCGGCGGCGGCTCGGCGGCCGCAGCAGCGCCAACCGCCATCAACAAAGCGGCCAGGATCATATTTGCACCTGGCTGCCGAGCTCGACCACGCGATTTGTCGGCAGCTTGAAGAATTCCATCGCGCTTTCCGAATTCTTGAGCATCCACGCGAACAATTTCTCGCGCCACAGCGCCATCCCTGGGACCTTGCGCGACGGGATCAGTTTCTGCCGCCCGAGGAAGAAGCTGGTGCTCATCATGTTAAACGGCTCGCCGCAGGTCTTGATGCCGGCGAGGTCGCGCGGAATATCGACCTCTTCCATGAAGCCGTAGTGGAGGATGACGCGATAGAAGCCGTCGCTGGCTTCCTCGATTTCGACCCTTCTGTTGCGGGCCACGTGCGGCACTTCCTCGACCTTGACGTGGAGGATGATGACCCGCTCATGCAGCACCCGGTTGTGCTTGAGGTTGTGGAGCAGCGCCGCCGGCACGACATCGGCCGAGGCCGACAGGAACACCGACGTGCCGCGCACCCGGTGGACCGATCGCGCGGTCGACTTGATGAACACCGGCAGGGGCAGCGCCGATTCGCGCAGGCGCTTGCGCAGCAGCTCGCGGCCCT
>JBDSNQ010000192.1:0-22749 GCA_039915275.1 Sphingomicrobium sp. | reverse complement strand
GTCGGGCGTGACGTTGAGCACCGCCATCACCTGCGGCTGGTCGAGCCGCACCGTGCGCTCACCCAGTTGCAGCGGCGCGCGCTTGGCGGTCAGCGCTTGCCATTGCGCCGCCGTCGCTTCGTCGAGGCGCTGTTCAATCTCGCTAACGGCCACAAGCTCGACCGCCGTCCGCTTATTGCCCTCGACACTGAGCACTTCGACCGCGCTGAACCAATTCAGCCCGCCGGCCAGCTGCGCGACCTTGCCGTCATGGCCGAATGGCGAATCCACGAACGCGGTCGGGCGGATGAGGGTGCGGGTAGCCATAGAGAAATTCCGTTCGCCCTGAGCTTGTCGAAGGGCTGTCCTTCTAAATGGAGTGCAGGGCTTCGACAGGCTCAGCCCGAACGGTGATGGTTATGCAAGTCCCGACAGATGCTTCTGGCGCAATGCATCGAGCGGTTCGAGCTTGCCGCCGCCCTCGATGTGCCAGAAGGTCCAGCCGTTGCACGACGGCGCGCCGGTCATCGCCGCACCGACCTGGTGGATCGACCCGCAATGGCCGCCGCTCTCGACCGAGCCGTCGGCGCGGACCTTGGCCTTCCAGCGGCGTTTGGCGTCGGTCAGCATCGTGCCCGGTTTGATCAGCATGGTTTCGACCAGCTGTCCGAACGCCACGCGGGGCGCCGAACGCTTGTCGGCCATGCCGGTCATCGCGCTTTCGTCGAGCGGCAGCGTCGATGCGATCCTGGCCCGCGCCACCGCGATATAGTCCGGCTCGCGCTCGATCCCGATCCAGCGTCGCCCCAATCGCCGCGCCACCGCGCCGGTCGTACCGGTGCCGAAGAACGGGTCGAGCACCACGTCGCCGGGCTTGGTGCAGGCGAGCAGGATCCGGTAGAGCAAGGCCTCGGGCTTCTGGGTCGGGTGCGCTTTGTGGCCGTCGGCGCCTTTCTCGCGCTCGGCGCCGCCGCAAATCGGCAGCAGCCAGTCCGACCGCATCTGCAGATCGTCGTTGAGCGCTTTCATCGCGCGATAATTGAAGGTGTAGCGCGCTTTTTCGTCCTTGGCGCACCAGATCAATGTCTCATGGGCGTTGGTGAAGCGGGTGCCGCGGAAATTGGGCATCGGGTTCGCCTTGCGCCACACGATGTCGTTGAGGATCCAATAGCCGGCGTCCTGGAGCAAGGTGCCGACGCGGAAAATGTTGTGGTAGCTGCCGATCACCCAGATCGAGCCATCGTCCTTCAAGATCCGCCGCGCTTCGGCCAGCCATTCGCGGGTGAAGTCGTCATAGACGGCGAGGCTGTCGAACTTGTCCCACGCATCGTCGACCGCGTCGACCCGCCCGCCCTCGGGTCGGAACAGGTCGCCGCCCAATTGCAGATTATAGGGCGGGTCGGCGAAAATCATGTCGACCGATTTGTCGGGAAGCCGCGCCATCGCGGCGATACAGTCGCCCTCGATGATATCGTCGAGGGTGAGTTCCTTGGCCTTGAGTCTGGCTGCGGGCCGCAAACGGCCCCGATCCTCCCCGACCGGAGTAATGAGGTTCATAGCTGACGTTGCCCCCTGTTGGACGCGAAGGGTGAGTCAGGCGGGACTCGCGGTCAAGCAAAGAGGTCGACGGCTATGATAAGATCGCCTGTCAGCGACCAGCCTCGTTACGGGTCCGGCACAACATCTTGCGGTGCAAAGACTGAAACGGCCTCAACCCGTAGTGGTGTGACTCAAAGGACTCGCCGGCTCGCTTTCCTGCATCCGCGGCTCGGGCCGGGCATCGCGAGCGATGATTTCGCGGACCGGGGCGAAGCTTCGGCGGTGGAGCGGCGTCACGCCCAATGCCGCCAATCCGCGGAAATGCTCGGGCGTCGGATAGCCGCGGTTGGTCGCCCAGCCATAGCCTGGATAGGTCCGTGCGTGGTCGGCCATGATCCGGTCGCGGGTGACCTTGGCGACGATCGAGGCGGCGGCGATCGAGCGGCATTTGGCGTCACCGGCGACGATCGCCTTGGACGGCCGCTGCCACTTTGGGCAGACATTGCCGTCGACTAGCACCCACGCCGGTTCCAGCCCCAGCGCTTCGACCGCGCGAGTCATCGCCAGCATCCGCGCCCAATAAATGTTGAGCTCGTCAATCTCCTCAACCGACGCGATGCCAACGCCCCAGCCGGCGCATTTGACCAGCTTGGCGTAGAGCGCCTCGCGCTTCTCCAGCGGCAGATTCTTCGAATCGTCGATGCCGCGCGGGAAATGCCTGCGGTCGAGGATCACGGCGGCGGCGACGACCGGCCCGGCGAGCGGCGCGCAGCCCGCTTCGTCGACGCCCGCCAGCGGCTGCGGAAAAGGAATCTCGAGCTTGAAGCAGGGGCGGCCCATGCGCTCCCTTCTACGGTCAATCTTCGATCCGCCAAGGAGGAAATCTTCGCGCCTCGCCCGCTTTGTAGAGGAAGATGATGTTGCCGTCTGGGTCGCGCAGGCGGGCTTCGCGCCACATCCACGGCTGGTTGCGGGGGCCGTGCTCGAACGGCATCCCCTCGCGCGCCAGCCGATCGACCTGGGCGTCGAGATCGTCGCATTCGAGATAGATGGCGGTGGTCGCAGAAACCGTCTCCTCGGGGTCGATCTGGACCGACAGCGTCGCTCCCCCAGCGGTCTCGAACCGCGCATAATCGGGCGGGTTGGCGACGATCTGCTTGAGGCCGAGGCGGGTGTAAAACGCCACCGACCGTTCATAGTCGGTGCCGGTCACCGTCACTTGGTTGAGCCGTGGGCCGGCGCCGACGTCGAGCCGCACCCGGCCCTGCCCGATCGGCCCCGCCCCGCCGCCCAGCCCAGGTGCTTCGCGCAAGGCCACGCGGACGAATTCGCGCGCGCGGGCGACGGCATCGGACAGCGATGCCCCCTCCGCCAGGAACAAGGCGATCGCGCTGGCCAGCGTGCAGCCGGTGCCGTGGGTGCTATTGGTGTCGATCCGCTGGCCCTGCCAGCTGGTCATATTGTCGGTCTCTATGAGAGCGTCGGCGAGCGCGTCGCCTTCCTCGTGCCCGCCCTTGATCAGCACCGCGCAGCCATATTCCGAGACCAGGCTGAGCGCCGCCGCGACCGGGTCCTCCTCGTGGGTCAAGCGCTTCAATTCGGGCAAATTGGGCGTGGCGATGGTCGCGATCTCGAGCAAGCGACCGAACGCCGCGATGGTCGCGTCGTCGGCGAGCGGCGCGCCACTGGTCGCGACCATCACCGGGTCGAACACGATCGGCAGTTGAGGCAGCTCCAGCTTGAGCTGCTCGAGACGCTGCGCGACCTGCTCGGCGGCAAAGGCGCTGCCGATCATCCCGATTTTGACCGCGTCCACGCCAATATCGCTGACGACCGCGTCGATCTGGGCCAGAATCATTTCGGCCGGCACCGGATGCACAGCCGTGACGCCGAGCGTATTCTGCGCGGTAATCGCCGTGACCGCAGTCAACGCGTGGCCACCCAGCACGGTGACGGTCTTGATGTCGGCCTGGATGCCCGCCCCGCCCCCGGAATCGGAGCCGGCGATAATCAGGATACGAGGGATGGTGCCAGACATTGAAGGGAGTTTAGAGCCGATATCTTAAGCAGAAGCCACGGCCTCGCAGATGTCGTCGACCAGCCGTTCGATTTGGGCCGGATCGTCGCCTTCGGCCATGACCCGGATCAATGGTTCGGTGCCCGACTTGCGAATGACCAGCCGGCCGTGGCCTTTGAGCTCTTTCTCCGCCGCGGCGATGCGCGCCTTGACCGCATTGGTGTCGAGCGGCGCGCCGCCGCTGAAACGCACGTTCTTGAGTAATTGCGGCACGGCCTCGAACTGGTTGAGCAATTCGCTCGCCGGTCGGCCCTCCTCGACCAGCACGGCGAGCACCTGCAACCCTGCCACCAGTCCGTCGCCGGTGGTCGAATGATCCGACAGGATGATGTGGCCGGACTGTTCGCCGCCGATGTTGCAGCCCTTTTCCCGCATGGCTTCAAGCACATAGCGATCGCCGACCTGGGTCCGGACCAAGCCGATTTTCTCCTTCGCCAGGCGACGCTCGAGCCCCAGGTTGGACATCACCGTCGCGACCACGGCGCCGCCCTTCAACAAGCCTTGGCGCTTCCGCTGCAGTGCGATCAGCGCCATCAGCTGGTCGCCGTCGACCAGTCGCCCTTCCTGGTCGGACACCAGCAAGCGGTCGGCGTCACCGTCCAATGCCAGCCCGATGTCGGCTTTCTCCGCGATCACCTTGGCCTGGAGCGCAGCTGGATGGGTCGAACCGCAGCAATCGTTGATGTTGGTGCCGTTGGGATTGACGCCCAGCGCGATCACGTCGGCGCCCAATTCCCACAAAGCCTCGGGCGCGACATGGTAAGCGGCACCATTGGCGCAATCGATCACGATCTTGAGGCCATCGAGCCGCAAATGATCGGGGAAGGTCGACTTGGCGAAATGGACATAGCGGCCGCGCGCGTCGTCGATCCTTTTGGCGCGGCCGATCAGTTCGGCCTTGGCGAGCTTGGGTTCCTTATCCAGCCGGCGCTCGATCGCTCGCTCGGCCTCGTCGCTCAATTTATAGCCGTCCGGCCCGAACAGCTTGATGCCATTATCGTAATATGGGTTGTGCGAGGCGGAGATCATCACCCCCAAATCGGCGCGCATCGAGCGGGTCAGCATCGCCACCGCCGGAGTTGGCATCGGCCCGAGCAGGACGACATCCATGCCGACGCTGGTGAAGCCCGCGACCATCGCCGATTCCATCATGTAGCCCGACAGGCGCGTGTCCTTGCCGATCACCACCCGGTGGCGGTGATCGCCGCGCAGGAAATGCGCGCCCGCCGCCTGGCCGACGCGAAGCGCGGTTTCGGCCGTCATCGGCTCTGAGTTGGTGAGCCCGCGGATGCCGTCGGTGCCGAAGAATTTGCGCGTCATGGCGCTGGCCTTAGCGCGTTCAGCCGATCCAGCGCCAGATGCCGACGGGGATCGGGTGCAGCCAGGTTGCGGCGACGAACAGCAGTGTCCCGCCGACCAACGCGAAGGCGCCCGGCGATTTCAGGCCGCGCCCGAACGGCATGAACGACGTCTGCGCCGACCATTCGTGCCATCGCGCACCCATCAACTTGCTTTTCTTGTGGTCCTGCCCGACCGCCCCGCCGAGCGCCAGCAACAGGATCGCGCCGTCGAGCAGCGCGGCCTTGGGCGTCGCCACCAAAGCCAAATGCACAACCGCCCAAATGGCGAAGCTCCACATCATCGGGTGGCGGGTGATGGCGAGGACTCCGCCCGGCGCCGAAACCCGCCGCGCTCCCGGCAAGGCCGGATTGCCGACGAAGCTGCCGACTAGGAAGATGCTCGCGAGCCACATCAGGATCGCCGCGAAATTCCATCCCGCTTCGCCGATCGACCATAGCGCCGCCTGTCGGCCGAGCGCGTGATAGCAATAGAGCATCACCCCGAACGTGATCAGCGCAACCAGCGAATAGAGGCCTTGGAACCGGCGCTCGCCGAGGCGCGCCACCAAGCCGTGGCGCAGCGGATGCGACAGCAGAACATGCGAACCGACGAAAGCGACCGCGGCCACGGCCAGACAATTGGTGCCGCTCAATGCCGGTACGCCTCTGGCAAATCGCGTCGGGTAAGGTCGCGATAGCGGTCGCGCAGCCGGGTCTGATGGTCGTCGCGCGGTTGCGCCACGCCGTCGATGAACACCGCGTCCGCATTGCTCGACCCCTCGAGCGGGTCACCCGACCAGATCACCACGTCGCCGCGCCGCCCCGGCCGCAGGCTGCCGATTTCGCCGCCCATGCCGACCGCTTCGGCGGGGCGCGAAGTGATCATCGCCAGCGCTTCGCCCCAGCTGACGCCGGTCGCGCCGGGCACGTTGCGCAACGCCACCAGATTACCGGCATATTGCCGTTCTTCGAACAGGTTGCGCGTGTCGCTGTCGTCGATCATTCCGATCGACACTTTGACCCCCGCGGCCGCCATCCGCCCGACGTTGGACTGAGTCGCGGCGAGTTGCTCGAACGATGCTGGCAGATCGTTGACCGCCGACGCGATCACCGGGATTTGGGACGCGGCGATGCGGCCGGCGACGGTCCAGCCCTCGCTCGCCCCGACCAGCACCAGTTTCAGCGACGGAAACTCGCTCCTGAGGGCGATCACCTGCAAGATGTCGCTGGCGCGTTCGACATGGACCAGCAGATATTGCCGCCCCTGCAGCACCGGCACCAAAGCCGCGGCGTCGAAGCGGGTCAGCAGGACATCGTCGTGCCGGCTCGAATCGGTGCCGTGAAGGCGCAGCGCGGACGCCTCGCGCAGCGCATTTCGGAACAGCACATAGGCCGAGGCCCGCGAGCCGCCGGCGTTGGCGGCGCCAGCCTCGCCCAGTTCAACGAACTGAAAGCGGCGCGCGGCGGTAATCGGGTCCATGTCGGCGCCGGTGTCGATCACCGCGCCCTGGCCGGCGAAAATGGTCTTGCCCGTGCCCGGCGCGACGATTGCGCGCGTCACGCCGTCGGCGCGGTTGACGGCGATGGTCGAAGCCAAGGGATTGATCGCCGGCACGACATCGATGGCGGCGCTGAACGGGCCGGTGGCGCTGGTGTCGTCGGCTCCGTCGACGGACAAATCGACTTCGACCAGGCCGAGCCGAGAGAAGCCGGCGACGATGCCCGGCGTGACCCATTTTCCGCGCGCGTCGACGATGGTTGCGCCGGCCGGAATTTGCACGTCCGGCCCGGCCGCGACGATGCGGCCATCGCGGATCACCACGGTCCCGAACGCGGCCTCGCCGCCATCGCCCTTGGCGACCATGCCGCCGGTAATGGCGACGGTCTGCGCAGCGGCGGGGGCGGAAAGAAGTGCCAAGCCAAGAAGGAAGGCCCTCACCCCAACCCTCTCCCGCGCGCGGGAGAGGGAGGGACCCGCGAAGCGGGAGGGTGAGGGTTTCCTCACTTCGTATCTCCTTCACCCGGCTGGCCGAGCTCGAAATCGCTCACCGGGCGGCGCTTGGGATCGTTGGCGTCGTACATCAAAGCGCCGTCGATCCACACCCGCTCGGGCCGCGCGTAGACGCTGAACGGGTCGGCGTTCCACAGCACGACGTCGGCCATCTTGCCGGGCTTGAGGCTGCCGGTCCTGTCGAAGATGCCGATGGCCTTGGCCGGGTTGGCGGCGAGCCAGGTCCAGGCGACTTCCTCGCTTATATTGATGCCGGCGCGGCGGCCGTCGGCGAGCGCCTTCGACGCCTCCTGGTTGAGCCGCTGGATGCCATTGGCGTCGTCGGAGTGGACGATGGCGCAGGCGCCGGCATTGTGGACGAACGGGATGTTCTCCTTGATCCCGTCATAGCTTTCCATCTTGAAGCCGTACCAGTCGGCCCACATCGCCGCGCAGATGCCCTCTTTCGCCAGCAAATCGGCGATTTTATAGGCTTCGACGGCGTGGTGGAAGGCACTGATCTTGTAGCCGAATTCGTGGGCCATATCGATCATGATGGCCATTTCGTCGGCGCGGTAGCAGTGGTTGTGGACGAGGATCTTGCCGGCGAGGACGCCGCGCAGCGTGTCCATCGCGAGGTCGCGCTCGGGCATGTCACCGCCCTTGGCCTCATATTTGTCCCACTTGCGCTTGTAAGCCTGCGCCTTGAGCCACACGCCGCGGGTGTAGGCGATATTGCCCATGCGCGTTTGGGGCATGTTGCCCTTCGAGCCGTAGACTCGCTTGGGATTCTCGCCGCACGCCATTTTGAGGCCGTAGGGAGCGCCGGGGAACTTCATCCCCTGCGACGTGCGCGCGGGCACATTCTTGAGCACCACTGAGCGGCCACCGAACAGATTGGCCGAGCCCGGCAGCACCTGGAGCGTGGTCACGCCGCCATTGGCCAGCGCCCGGCTGAACCCCGGGTCTTGCGGCCACACGCTATGCTCCGCCCACACTTCGGGCCGCGCGGGGGAGGTCGCTTCATTGCCGTCCGAGAGCGAATCCACTTGAGGCGACGGGTAATCGCCAAGGTGGCTGTGGATGTCGATCACGCCCGGCGTCACATATTTGCCGGTGCCGTCGATGACGATCGCTCCATCGGGAACCATCAAATTCGGCTCGACCGCTTTCACCACGCCATCGGCGATGAGCACGTCGCCGCGGTCCAGCTTGCCCCCCTCGCCGTCGAACACGGTGGCGCCGCGGATCAGGGTCGCAACGCCCGGATAGCGGACATAGGTCGAGGGGTATGGGTCCTGATTGATGCGGATGGGAGGCGCCGGCTTGCGCTTGGGCGCCAGTGCGGCGCAGCCCGTCAGCAACCCCGCGGCGACCAGCGCCGAAACCGCCAGCGCCCCCCGCCGCAGCATCAGATCGCCGGGCGCGGGTTAATGCCGGCCGCTTGCGGCTCGCCGATTTCGCTTTGCCCCGGCACGATGTCGTCCTCCAATTTGTCGAGATGCATCAGTTTGCGGACGAACGGCGCGGCGACCATCACGGCGACTCCGATCGCAATCGTGATCCAGCCGATCTTGCTGTAGATCGCCAGCGTCCCCGCCTTGTCCATCACGCCGCTTTCGCCGCCGGTCGCCTGACCGATCTTGCCGGCGACGAAATTGCCGCCCGCGGTGGCGAAGAACCAGGCGCCCATGATCAGGCTCGCCATGTGGCGCGGCGCCAGGCGGTTCATCGCGCTCAACCCGACCGGCGACAGGCACAGCTCTCCGGTGGTCTGGAACAGGTAAATGAGGAAGATAAAGATGACCGGCACCGCCGCCGCCATGCCGACCGACTGGGCGCCCCACACCAGCACCAGGAACGAGAAGCCGACCTGGAGCAGCGCAATACCGAATTTGGCCGGGGTCGAAGGCTCGAGCCCCTTGCGCGCAAGGGTGGTCCACAACCACGCGAACAGCGGCCCCAGGAGCACGATGTAAATCGGGTTGATCGACTGGAACAGACTGGTCGGAACGCCGGCGCGATCGACGAAGCGATCGGTGAACAGGTTCAATGACCCGCCGGCTTGTTCGAACAGGCCCCAGAACACCGGCTGCAAGGCGATCAGAAAGATGATCGCGAAGATCCGGTCACGCGGTTCCTTTTCGAGCTTGAAGGCTTCGATCAGCACATACAGCAACAGCCCGACGCCGCTCAGCAACAGGATCCAGCCGATTGCATCCTGGTATTGGACCAGCGTCCAGATCACCGCCACCGCGGCGAAACCTATGACGTAGAGCAGCCATTCGAGCTTGATGCCGCCGAGCGCTGGCGCGGAGAGCCGCGCCGCATCGGGCGCTTCGCCGCGACCGTGCAACGCCGGCTTGCCCATGATGAAGATGATCAGGCCGACGACCATGCCGATTCCGGCCAGGCCGAAGCCGAACGGCCAGCCGACGGTTTCACCCAAATAGCCGACGATGATCGTGCCCAACGCCGCGCCGACGTTCACGCCCATGTAGAAGATCGTATAGGCGCCGTCGCGGCGGGTATCGGTCAAGCGGTAGAGCTGGCCAACGATGACCGAGATGTTGGCCTTGAGGAAACCCGAGCCGACGATGATCAGCGACAGCGCCAGCCAGAAGACGTTGATCGCCGGGTCGGCCTGCTTGAGCAGCGGATCGGTGACGCCATGCAGGCCTTCGACGGCCATGAAGGCATGGCCCATCGCGAGCAGCACGCCGCCGAAGATCACCGCCTTGCGCTGGCCGAGGTAGCGGTCGGCGAGATAGCCGCCGAGCACCGGGGTGATGTACACTAGGCTGGTGTAGCCGCCGTAGATCAGATTGGCCTTGCCGTCGTCGAACAGCCACCATTTGGTCAGATAGAGGATCAGCAGCGCGCGCATGCCGTAGTAAGAGAAGCGCTCCCACATTTCGGCGTAGAACAGCACGAACAAGCCCTTGGGATGCCCGACGACTTCCTCCGACTTGCGGCCGCTCAATGACAGCCCGAACGCCAACACGGCGGCGAGGCTGATGGTGGCGATGGCGGCGATCCAGTCGCCCTCATTCCACAGTGCGATGCTTTTGAATCCGGTCACGGCGATGCTCTCCCAAGTGTAGCCGTCGCGTCGCCGGCTTGTCCGGGCCGGCAACCTAACGTTCTAAATGCTCATGGGAAGCGCATTGTTGCAAACGAGCGGCCTCGTTAGACGAGCCAGTCATGCTCAACGATCGCTCCTCGCCCCTTTCGCTGCTCGAAACGCGCCGCTCGGCCAAGCCGCGCGACCTCGTCGGCCCTGGTCCGACGGTCGAAGAGATAGCGCGCATCCTCGCCATCGCCGCGCGCGTTCCGGATCATGGCAAGCTTGTCCCGTGGCGCTTTGTCACCGTCGCCGACGACCAGCGCGACGCCCTGGCTCGGCTACTGCATCGCGCGCTTGACCAAGAGAATCCCGAAGTGAATGCCGCACATCACGAAAAAGCCGAGCAATTCGCGCATTATGGCGGCGCGCTGGTGGTGCTGGTTTCGGCGCCGGTCGAAGACCATAAGATTCCGGTATGGGAGCAACAGCTGTCGTGCGGCGCGGCGGGAATGAACTTGCTCCTGGCCGCCCACGCACTCGGTTACGTCGCTGGATGGGTGACCGGATGGCAGGCCTATTCGGAGAGCGTGCGTGCTGCTTTTTGTGAGCCCGGCGAGCGCATCGCGGGCTTCATTTTCATCGGCCATCCGGGCGCGGAGCTGATCGAGCGGCCGCGCCCGCCGCTGGACGCGCTTTCCCGCCCCTGGTCGCCGCCGCAAGCGCTTCTTAAACCTTGACCTTTTCCCGCGCTGCTGTATTATAACAGCATGACGCTTGGTTCCCAGCACGAAAAGCCGGTTTACGTCCGCCTGCGCGAGACGATCGCCGATGCCATCCTCGCCGGCCGCTACACCGACGGCGATCCACTGCCGTCGGTCCGCGCCTTTGCCGCCGAACAGTCGGCCAATCCGCTGACCGTCGCCAAGGCCTATCAGGGTTTCCAAGATGAAGGGCTGATCACGGTCAAGCGCGGGGTCGGCATGTTCGTCGCACCCGGCGCCAGCGTGCGCTTGCGCGACTCGGAGCGCAGCCGTTTCGTCAAGGAAGAATGGCCGGCAGTTCGCGAGCGCATGAAGCGGCTCGGCATCGACCCCGTCCGGCTGCTCGACCAGGAAACCGTCTGACCTTTCTGCCAGCGGCGTAATCCACTAGCGCCGCCAAATGACGCGCGTGGTGCCATATAGCGATGCGGCGATTGCCGAAGCGACGGCGCTGATCCTCGCCGGCGAGCCGGTCGTGATCGCCACCGAGACGGTCTACGGCCTCGCCGCCGACGCCACCAATGCCGACACCGTGGCGCGGATTTACGCCGCCAAAGGCCGCCCGAGCTTCAATCCGTTGATCGTCCACGTGGCCGACCTGGCTGCGGCGCGGGCGATTGGCGAATTCAGTCCGGACGCGCTTGAGCTTGCACAGCGTCATTGGCCCGGTCCGCTGACCCTCGTGGTTCCGCTAAAGCCCGGCTCGGGGATTGCTTCGCTGGTCACCGCCGGCTTGCCGACGATCGCGTTAAGGGTCCCAGGCCACCGCGCGATGCAGGCACTGTTGCAGGCCACAGGGCGACCACTGGCGGCGCCGTCCGCCAACGCCAGCGGATCGATCAGCCCGACCCGGGCCGAACATGTGCTCAAAAGCCTCAGCGGCAAGATCGCGCTGATCGTCGATGACGGCCCAACCCAGCGCGGCGTGGAATCGACCATCGTCGCCGCCACCGGCGGGCCGTTGCGCCTGCTCCGTCCGGGCCCAATCGAGGTCGACGCCGCGCCATCGCCCGGAGGCCGGATCGAAGCGCCGGGTCAGCTCAACAGCCACTACGCACCGTCGAAACCTCTGCGGATCGAGGCCAAACACGCCGCTGCCGACGAATTTCTGATCGGTTTTGGAGCGGTCACCGGCGATGTTAGCCTGAGCGCGTCGGGCGACCTGGTCGAGGCGGCGGCGCGCTTGTTCGATTTGCTGCACCGGGCGGACGCGTCAGCGAAACAGCGGATCGCCGTTGCGCCTGTACCCGATGATGGTCTTGGCGCGGCGATCAACGACCGTTTGCGCCGCGCCGCGCGCTAGGCGTTGGCGGCCGCGCTCTTGACCCTGTCCTGGAAGCTTTTGCGGAGCTTGTTGAGTTTGGGCGGGATGATCGCCAGGCAATAGGGATTGCTCTGCCCCTCGCCGCTCCAATAATCCTGGTGATATTCCTCGGCCGGATACCATTCGGCTGCCGGCTCGATGGTGGTCACGACGCGCCCATCATGGTCCGCGTTGGCGCGCGCGATCGCGGCCCGCGCGCGTTCTTCCTGGCTTGGCGACTGGGGGAAGATCGCCGACCTGTATTGGGTGCCAACGTCATTGCCCTGGCGGTTGAGCTGGGTCGGGTCGTGGGTAGCGAAGAAGATATCGAGCAGATCGTCATAGCTGAGTTGCTCGGGGTCGAAGGTGATGCGGATCGCCTCGGCGTGACCGGTGTCGCCGCCGCATACTTGCTTGTAGGTCGGGTTGATGACCGCGCCGCCGGTGTAGCCGCTTTCAACCGATTTTACGCCGGTGAGATCGAGGAACACCGCCTCGGTGCACCAGAAACATCCGCCGGCGAGTATTGCGACTTCATCAGCCATTTATCCGCTCCTTTGTGGAGCGACGAAGATAATGCGGCAACGGTCCCGGTTAAAGGGTCTTGGTCGGGTAGCTTGCCTTCAGGCTGGCCATTTCGAGCCGCTTTCCGACCCATTCGGAAAGTTCCTGGAAGTCGAGCTCGCGATCGAACACGATGCCGGCGCGGCGGTCTGAGAACCAGCGCACCTCGCCCTTGATCGGCCGCAGGCTCTCGACCACGACGACGACCGGCTTGCCGACGCAATATTCCTCGATCGGCTCGACCTTCATTCCGCCCAGCGAAATGTCTTGAACGTCGACCGTATAATAGACCTTGCCGACCCGGATCGACGCCTTGCAATTGACCTCCAGGCGCGGCGGGCGCGGACGGAAGCCATGACGCGGCTTGCGCCCGGCGAGGAGCTCACCCAGATCGACATCCTGGTCGAATTTGACGCCGACCGTGCCTTCGCGAATCCACACGACCGTCGACGGGATTTGCTGGGACGATAGCTCCACCGAGACCTGCTCGCCGATCGGCGGCGGCGTCTGCGAGGTGTTCCCGGACAGCCCGCCGGCCGAAATGTTGCGCACGCGAAGCAGCTGCTCGCTGTTCGCGCCGACCAGCTTGGCCACCCGCAGCGTCGGCAGGATCCGTTCGTCGGTGCGGCGCTCGCACGGCCGCGGCACTTTCGTGCTGAGCGTGAACGTGGTCGACTCGAAGGTGCCGTCCTCCTGATTCCAGGCTGTTCCGGACTTTTTCCGAATGAGCGAACCGAACATTCGAAACATCTCCAAATACTTGAGAAATCGCACCAAAACGGGACTTTAAGCCGCGCATAGTTAAAAAGCCGTTTCCATCGTTTGACCTCACCGACTGAAAGAGCGCAGTGGCCCGAGCGGAGGTGAGGAATTGTGACAATTGAGCAGCCTCGGCTGCTTCTGGTCGATGACGAGCCGGTGCTTGCCGATTTTATCGCGAGCGCCGCCCGGGAATGCGGTTTCGACCCGATCCTCACTGCTAATGACGAGCAATTCCGCGAACAATTTCTAGGGCAGCGTCCGGACATGGTTGCGCTCGACCTCGGCATGCCCGGGATGGACGGCGTCGAACTGCTCCGCTTCCTCGCCGGGGAGCATTACGGCTCGCCGGTGCTGATCATCAGCGGGTTCGATCGCCGCGTGCTCGAAAGCGCCTTCCGCCTCGGCGAGGCGCTCGGCCTGACGATGGTCGGGCCATTGGAGAAGCCGGTGCGGCTCGAAGCGCTCGAAACCGTTCTCACCGAGCTCAAATCCTCTCTGGTATCATGACGCCGCGGCCCGAGCTGGCGCTGGTCGAAGGGTTCGAGCGGGCGCTGATCAATCACCGGCTGCACATGGCATACCAGCCCAAGGTCCGGCTGCGCGATGGGGCATTGACCCGAGTCGAGGCGCTGGTGCGGTGGGAGGATGCGGAGTTCGGCTCGGTCCCGCCGTCGCGCTTTGTGCCGTTGGCGGAAAAGCATGGGCTGATCGAGGAACTGACCCAGTGGGGGCTACGCACCACGCTCAGGCAATGGCTCAAATGGCGCGAGCAGGGGATCGACACCTGCCTCGCCTTTAACATATCGGCGCTGAGCCTCGAGCAGCTCGATTTCCCCGACCTGGTAGAACGGATGTGCCGGGCGCTCGACGTGCCGACCGACCGGCTGGTGATTGAGCTGACCGAAGGCGCCACTTTGCCGCTCATCAAGCTGATGGACACGCTGACCCGCTTTCGAATCAAGGGCATCGGCCTCGCCATCGACGATTTCGGCACCGGTTACTCGTCGCTGATGCAGCTTCGCCAATTGCCCTTCACCGAGGTCAAGATCGACCGCTTCTTCGTCAGCGACGCGGTCGATTCCGAAGAGTCTCGACTGATCGTCAAGATGATCATCGACCTTGCCCAGGGTCTCGGGCTGACCGCCACCGCGGAGGGCGTCGAGACCGTCGAACAGCTGCGGTTGATGCACGAGCTCGGCTGCGACGTCGTCCAAGGCTATCTGATCTCGCAGCCGCTCGCGCCCGAAGCGCTGCAACCCTGGAAGCAGGAGTTCAAGCAACGCTGGCCGGGCCTGATCGAGGACCAGGGCCTCGAACTATGGAGCCACGTCGAACCGGATCCCTTGCGCTAGTGGCAGACCGCGGCCGTAGTTGATGGTGTTGGTTGAGCGCCGCATGTAGGCGCGCCAGCTGTCCGAACCGCTTTCGCGCCCGCCGCCGGTCTCTTTTTCGCCGCCGAACGCGCCGCCGATCTCGGCCCCCGACGGGCCGATGTTGACGTTGGCGATGCCGCAGTCTGAGCCCGCCGCCGAGATGAACCGCTCGGCTTCGCGCAAATCATTGGTGAAGATCGACGACGACAGGCCCTGCGTCACCGCATTGTTGAGCGCGATCGCTTCCTCAAGCTCGGAGTAGCGCAGCACGTAAAGGATCGGCGCGAACGTCTCCTGCAGCACGGTCCCCGCCTGCGCCGGCACCTCGACGATCGCCGGGCGGACATAATAGCCGCCGGCACCCGCCTCGACCCGCTCGATGGAGTCGCCGAGCACTTTGGCCATGCCGTCGAACGCCGCTTCGTCGATCAGCGGGCCGATCAGTGTCCCCGCCTCGCGCGGATCGCCGATCGTGGCCCGCGCAAACAGCTTGCGCAGCCGCGCCACCAGCTGATCGAAGAGGTGCTCGTGTATGATAAGACGGCGCAAACTGGTGCAGCGCTGGCCGGCGGTTCCGGCGGCCGAAAATAGGATTGCGCGCTCGGCCAAATCGAGGTCGG
The DNA here is from genome assembly GCA_039915275.1 of Sphingomicrobium sp. Lineage (GTDB taxonomy): Bacteria > Pseudomonadota > Alphaproteobacteria > Sphingomonadales > Sphingomonadaceae > Sphingomicrobium. The sequence continues at coordinate 7,374 of JBDSNQ010000192.1, read as the reverse complement.
CGCTGGGCGTGACGATCATCGCATTGTTGCCGCCGAGCTCAAGCAGCACGCGGCCGAACCGCCCGGCGACGCGCGGCCCGACGGCGCGGCCCATGGCGGTCGAGCCGGTCGCCGAGACCAACGCGATGCGGGGATCGTCGACCAGTGCCTCGCCGACATCGCGCCCGCCCTGGACCAGCTCGAGTAGCCCGTCGGGCGCATCGCCGAATCGCTCCACGGCTCGCGCAGCCAGCGCCATCACGGCTGCCGCGGTCAGCGGCGTCTTCTCGCTCGGCTTCCAGATCACCGGGTCGCCGCAGACCAACGCAAGCGCCGCATTCCACGCCCACACCGCGACCGGGAAATTGAACGCGCTGATCACCAGCACTGGCCCCAGCGGGTGCCATTGCTCGATCATCCGATGGTCGGCCCGCTCGCTGGCGATGGTCAGACCATAGAGCTGGCGCGACAGGCCGACCGCGAAGTCGCAGATGTCGATCATTTCCTGGACCTCGCCGAGCCCTTCCTGGACGATCTTGCCGGTTTCGAGCGTCACCAGCCGGGCGAGCGGCTCCTTGGCGGCGCGCAATTCCTCGCCGAGCAGGCGCACCAGCTCGCCGCGGCGCGGCGCGGGCACTTGGCGCCAGGCCAGAAACGCACTCGACGCGCGCTTGGCTGCGGCAGCGGGATCACCGACCGTCACGCGACCGATTGGCTGCCCGTCGATTGGCGAATTGCTGACCAAGTCGCCCGCCGAACCATCGACGCCGAGTTGATCGAGAAGTCTTGCGCTTTCCTCGGCTGGGCTCACGACAGCATCTCCTTGGCTTTGGTCATGGCCGCGATCCCCGCGTCGATCGTCTCGTCGCGCTTGGCGAAGCACAAGCGGACCAGGTGGCGGGGCGGATTATCCTCGGCGAACACCGACAAGGGCACCACCGCGACGCCGGCGCGCTCGACCGCGGCGGCGGCAAAGGCTTCGTCATCGACCGCCATGCCCGACGCCGCGAGGTCAATGCATTGGAAATAGGTCGAAGCGCTGTCTAGCACGGCAAATCCGGCCGCCCTCAACCTCGTCGCCATGCGGTCGCGAGCCCGGGAGAAGCGCGCGCGCATCGGCTCGATCCACGCATCGCCCTCGTCCAGTCCGAAAGCGACGGCGGTTTGCAGATTGGGCGCGGTGGCGAAGGTCAGGAACTGGTGCGCGCGGGCGGCGACGCTGGCCATCGCGGGCTCGGCCACCAACCAGCCGACTTTCCACCCGGTGAGCGAGAAGATCTTGCCCGCCGAGCCGATCTTGATCGTCCGGCTGGCCATGCCATCGAGCGTCGCCAGCGGCGTGAAACGCTGCCCATCGAGCAGGATATGCTCCCACACCTCGTCGCTAATGACGATCAGGTCGCGCGTCCGGGCAATCGCCGCGATCACCTCCAGTTCGTCGGCGTCGAACAGCCGCCCGGTCGGGTTTTGCGGATTGTTGAAGATTATCACGCGGGTCTTGTCGCTCACCGCGGCTTCGACGGCGGCGCGATCGATCTGCCATTCGGGCGGCTTCAGCGCCACTTCGCGGACCACGCCGCCGGCCCGCCGGATCATCGGCGCATAGCTGTCATAGGCGGGCGTGAAGATGATCACTTCGTCGCCCGGGCTGACCGAAGCGAGGATCGCCGCGCCCAAGGCTTCGGTGGCGCCGCTGGTCACGCAGATGTGGGCGGCGTCGAGCGCAAGCCCATGATGGCGATTATAATGCTGCGCCACCGCCTCGCGCAGCGGCGGCAGCCCACGCGACGGCGCATATTGGTTGGACCCCTCCTTGACCGCCCGAGCGGCCGCATCGAGGATTTCTTCGGGCCAGCCGAAATCGGGGAAGCCCTGGCCAAGATTGATCGCTCCGTGCTGGGCCGCGAGCCCCGACATGCGCTCGAACACGCTGGTCGCCATAGTCTCGTAAATCGGGTTCAAGGGTCGCCTTTCATGGCCGTTCGCCGGACCCCATAGCCCGCGTCGGGCGCGCCTGCGAGTGCGCAACTTTCGGGCCCGGGGACTTGTCGTGCACCGCCTCGACCGCCTAGCAGCAAGCGAATGACGCGATCCGACGACATTCCCGCCATCCTCCACCAGCTGCGCGAGATCTATGATTCTTCGCGGGCTGCGCTGCGCGATGCGCTCGCCGCTTATGCCTCCAGCGGGACGCGGCCCGACCCGGCCGAGCGCGCCAACGGGATCTTCGCTTACCCCGAGCTCAGAGTCGAATATGAGCCGACTTCCGAGCCGCCGACGCCAGCGCGGGCGTTCGCGCGCCTCAACCAGCCGGGCACCTACGCCACCAGCGTCGCGCGGCCGGCGCTGCTGCGCGAATATCTTCGAGTCCAGCTCGATCATCTGGTGCGCGACTATGCCGTCAATGTCTCGGTCGGTCGCTCGGCGAGCGAAATCCCCTACCCTTATGTGCTGGACGGCGCCGAGATCGAACTCGGCGAGATCGGCGCGACCGAGCTGTCGCGCTGGTTCCCGTCGAGCGAGCTGGTCCATATCGGCGACGAAATCGCTGACGGCGCCTGGGACCTGGCGCGCAGCGCGGAGCGCCCGCTGGCGCTGTTCGACGGTCCCCGCACCGATTTCAGCCTGGCCCGCCTCAAGCATTACAGCGGGACCGCGCCCGAGCATTTCCAGCACTTCGTCTTGTTCACCAATTACGCCCGCTACGTTGACGAGTTCGTCGCCTTCGCGGTCGCCGAGCTCAGGCGGCCGGACAGCCCGTTCACCGCTTTGTCGGTGCCCGGCGGACTGTTCCAGGCCGGCGAACTGGCCGGGGCCGAGGCCGAGATTGCCGCCGGCAACTGGCGCCGCCACCAGATGCCGGCCTATCATCTGATGGCCGACGGCAACACTGGCATTACCCTCGTCAACATCGGCGTCGGCCCGTCCAACGCCAAGACGATCTGCGACCATATCGCCGTCCTGCGACCGGAAGTGTGGCTGATGATCGGCCATTGCGGCGGCTTGCGCCCGAGCCAGTCGATCGGCGATTACGTTCTTGCCCACGCTTATTTGCGCGACGACCATTTGCTCGACGACGTACTGCCGGTGGAAATCCCGCTGCCGGCCATCGCCGAGGTCCAGCAGGCGCTGTTCGACGCCGCGATTAGCGTTACCGGCGAGGATGAGGACAGCCTCAAAAAGCGGCTTCGCACCGGCACCGTGGTCACCACCGACGACCGCAATTGGGAGCTTCGCTACACGCTGTCGGCGCGGCGCTTTAACCAGAGCCGAGCGGTGGCGATCGACATGGAATCGGCGACCGTCGCCGCCCAGGGCTACCGCTTCCGCGTGCCTTACGGGACCTTGCTTTGCGTGTCCGACAAGCCGCTGCACGGCGAGATCAAGCTGCCCGGCCAGGCCAATGCTTTTTACGACCGAGCGATCAGCCAGCATCTGCGCATCGGCATCGAAGCGTTGCTGTTGATGAAACGCGAAGGCGACGCGCTGCACAGCCGCAAATTGCGCAGCTTCGACGAGCCGCCCTTCCGCTAGGCTTTCGGGACCGCTCCCACTTTCTTCACCCGTCCACCAGTCGGCATCAGCGGATTGCCCTTCAACCAGGCCTCGAGCGCATCGAGATCGACGCCCGCGTCAAACCGATTGGTGCCCATCGTGAGGACGGTGAAATTGTCGCCGCCGCTGGCGAGGAAGCTGTTGGTGGTCACCCGGTAGCGCCTGGCCGGGTCGACCGGTCGGCCGTTCAAGCGCAACGCCACCACGCGCTGGCCCGCCGGCCGCGTCAGGTCGTAGGTGTAGGTAAAGCCCGCCGATGGTACCATCATAGTCGGGTCCGCGGGATCGGTGAACTGTTGTTCCAGAAGCTGCTTGAGCTGGGCGCCGGTCAGCGTCTGGACGATCAGGCCGTTGCCGAACGGCTGGAGCGCAAACAGCTGGGCAAGGTTGAGCGTGCCGTCGGAACGAGGAACGAGGTCGCCGCGCGCGCCGCTGACATTCATCAGGGCAAGTTGCGCACCGCCCCGCGCAGCCGGTTTGGTCCAGGCGTATTGGGCGTCGGCGATCATCTCGGCGAGGCGCGACACGCCATGCTCATCGAGTGTCCCGCTAAGGCCAGTCTTGAGGTGAGCGACGACCCGCTCGGCCATCGGCTGGGCCGCCAGCCGATAACGCTCGACCAGTGCCGCCACCGCAGGATCGGGCGCGCGTATCGGCACCACATTGGATTGGGCCACCGCACCCCAGGCATTGTCGAACGGCGCGCTTTGGATGACTTCGAACCGAGCCTTCTTGCCGGTCAGCGCCTTGCTCGCCGGGTCGAATGTCAGGCGGATGTCGGTCAGCATCGTCCCGTAGCGCCCGGCGCTGGTCAGCAGCCGCGTGCCGCCACCCGGATTGGGCAGCTCGCAGCGGTAGACCCAGTGGGTATGGCCCGAAATCACCAGCTGGATGGCCGGATCGAGCTTGGCGAGGATCGGCAGGACGTCGCCGTGCAGGCCGGGACAGGCCGGATCGTCCCAATAGCCATCGGTGAAGCCGCCCTGGTGGAGCAAAAGCACGATCGCGTCCGCGCCCTGGCGCTTGAGCATTGGCACCAGTGCGTTGGCGGTCGCCGCTTCATCGGCGAAGGACAGGCCGGCGACTCCGGACGGAGTCACCAGCGTGCCGGTTTCCTTCAGCGTCATGCCGATGAAGCCGATAGTGATCGGTCCGAAGCGCTTCAGCGCGGTGCCCGGGAACAAGGTCGTGCCGTCCTTGGTGAGGACGTTGGCAGCGAGGAACTGGAATTTCGCTCCGGGGAACGGCCGGTCAACCGCGCACGGCTCGCGGCCGGTATATTTGTCGCACCCGCCGCGTTGCATCCGCAGCAGCTCGGCCGAACCGCGGTCGAACTCGTGGTTGCCGACTGCGTTCAATTCCAGACCGAACTGGTTGGCGGCGAGGATGGTCGGTTCGTCGAGGAACAGCGCGGAGGTCAGCGGGCTGGCGCCGATCAAATCGCCGGCCGAGACGGAGATGCTGTTAGACTGGCCCTGACGCAGCGCCTCGATTGCGCCCGCCATATATGCAACGCCGCCGGCGGGGACTTTCACGTCACCATTCGCGCCGCGCACGGTAACCGTCTGCTTGGGCGGCTCGATGTTGCCATGGAGGTCGTTGATGGCGAGGATCTGGACTTCGATCGGCGCTGGAGCAGCGACCGCGACCGGGACCGGCGCTGCAACTGGCCCGGACACTGACGATGCAGTCGGTGCGACACATGCCCCGAGCGCCAAAACGATGCCCGCAATACCCGCCAACCGAAGCTTCATACGCCACTCCTGCCCGGACGTGTTGTCGGGCGCCTGTGAACCCGCCTAAGGTCAATTTCATGACAGACCAAGACCTTGTTGAAGCCGCCCGCGGAGCCGCACTCAAGGCCTATGCGCCTTACTCCCGTTTCTCCGTTGGCTGCGCGATCGAATCGGTCGACGGCGCGGTCGTCACCGGGGTCAATGTCGAGAACACCTGCTACCGCCTTGGAGTCTGCGCCGAGCAAAGCGCGCTTTCCGCCGCCCAGCTCGCGTTCGGCCTGCAAAACGTCACCCGGATCGCGGTCGCCGGCGGGCATGTCGAGGCCGGCGCGCTCGACGGTGATGGCGTGGTGACTCCGTGCGGCGGCTGCCGCCAGGCGATCCTCGAAGCCGCCCAGCTATCCGGCCGCGACCTCGACATCCTCTGCGCCAGTGGCGACGGGACCGCCGTCGAGCGCTACACCATCGGCAAGCTCAGCCCCCACGGCTTCGGCCCCGAAAACCTCAAGGACACGGGATAGTCCGGATCAAGGAAGGCGCAGGCAATTGGAACAGGATGCCATTCGGATATTGGATTCGCACCGGATCATGGCGATTTCGACCGTGCGACCGGATGGCTGGCCGCAATCGACGTTCGTCGGATATGCCAATGACGGCTGGATAATCTATTTCGTGATTCTGCGGTCGAGCCAAAAATTCGCCAACATCGCGCACGATAACCGCGTTTCGATCGCGATCGGCGAGGAGCCGCGCCAGCTCAGCCAGCTCAAAGCAGTCTACGCCGGGGCGCTCGCCACCGAGGTGACCGACCTTGTTCAAGGCGAGCAGGCGTGGCGGTTGCTGGTCGAGCGCCACCCCAACCTCGCCCACCTGATGCTCCCGCAAGGCTCCGAATCCGCGCTGATGCAAGCGGCCTGCAAATATGTGTCGGTGGTCGATTACAGCCAGGGACAAGGCCATACCGAGGCACTGACGATCACGTCAGCTTGATCTCGCGTAGGCGCTCCTGGAGGTAGTCGTGGGCGGTGATCGGCGGCCATTTGGGCTGCTCGCCGGGCGGCACCGTGCCAGGCAGCGCCTCGATCAGGAAATCCGAGCGGAAGTGCAGGAAATACGGCATCGAATAGCGTGACCGGCCGCGGCGCTCGAGCGACGGGTTGACGACGCGGTGGGTGGTCGAGCGCAGCATTCCGTTGGTCAGCCGCTGGAGCATGTCGCCGATGTTGACCACCAGCTCGCCGGGCATCGAGCTGACCGGGATCCAGCGACCGTCGCGGGTCAACAGCTCGAGCCCCGCCTCCTCCGCGCCGAGAAGCAGCGTGATGGTGTTGATGTCCTCATGCGCGCCGGCGCGGACATTGCTGCCGGGCTCGCCGACGATCGGCGGATAATGGAGCAGGCGCATCACCGAATTGCCGTCGCGGACGGTGTCGATGAAATAATCCTGGTCGATCTTGAGGAAGCGCGCGATCGCCCCGAGAATCTGGAGGCCGGCGCGGTCGAATGTCGCGTACAGTTCGAGAAAGGTGTCGTGGAAACTTTCGACCTCCTCGGGCCAGACATTGTCGCCCATGTGGCCGCGAAACGGGTGGCCAGGCGGCAAATCGCGGCCGACGTGCCAGAATTCCTTGAGATCGTGCGCCGCCGCGCCCTTGGCGGTCTCGATCCCGAACGGCGTGTAGCCGCGCGCGCCGCCGCCGCCGGCGAGATGGTACTTGTGCTTCACGTCTTCGGGCAGAGCGAAGAACGCCTTGGCCTTGGCCTCGGCGCGATGAATCAATTCGTCGGAAATGCCGTGGTCGCTGATCACCGCAAAGCCATATTCCTCGAAGCTGCGGCCGAGCTGGTCGGCAAAAGCGTCGGGATCGCGGGTCGCGTCGGTTAGCGAGACCGAGGCGATAGGGTCGGTAGTCAGCGTAGCCATGGCGTTGTTTTAGGCCGGAATCAGCAATCCTGCCAGTGCGGCGCTCATCAGATTGGCGAGGCTGCCGGCGATCAATGCGCGGATGCCGAGGCGGGCAATGACTGGCCGCTGGTTGGGCGCGAGGCCGCCGGTCACCGCCATCTGGATCGCGATCGAGCTGAAATTGGCAAAGCCGCACAA
>JBDSNQ010000083.1:0-3884 GCA_039915275.1 Sphingomicrobium sp. | reverse complement strand
CGCCGGTGACGAACAGATTGTCGGGGTCGGCAATGCCGCCTGCAACCGCCGCGTCGACCGCCGCCATGAGGTCGGCAAAGTCGCTGTCGGGATAGGTCTTGTCGATGCCGTCGGCGAACGCCTGGCCATAACCGGTCGAGCCGCGCGGATTGGTATAGAGCACGGCGTAGCCCGAGGCTGCATAGAGCTGCATGTCGGTGGCGAATTGCGGGCCGTAGGACGCGTAGGGGCCACCGTGGATTTCGAGGATCATCGGCACGCGGGTTCCGGCGACATAGTTGGGCGGCGTTACCAGCCAGGCCGGGACGCGGCCGCCGTCGGGTGCGCGCACCGCGAGCTCGCGCACTTCGCCCAAACGCCGGCCGTCGAGGAAATCGTTGAGGCGGGTGAAAGTGCGGGTCTTGCCGCCGCTGGCGTAAGCAACATTGGCTGGGTGCGACACGTCGCCGGTGGTGAAAGCGATCGCGCCGTTGCGGGCGAGGCTGAAATCGCCGCCGGCATAGGGCCGGTCGAACGAGGAGCCGACGATTCCGGTGGCGAGCGGCGTGACTCGCCCGTCAAGCCCGATACGCGAGACGCGCTTGCCGCCCTCTTCCTCATAGATTGCGACCAAGGCGCGGCCGTCGCCGGCCCATTCGACATGCTCGAAACCGCGGTCGCCGGCGGCGATCTGCCGGGCGCCGCTGCCGTCGCGGTTCATCACATAGAGGCTGGCTTGCTGAAAGCTTTTGCCAGTGTCGTCGAAGCCGACATAGGCGATCTGCCGTCCGTCGGGCGAGATCGCGGGCCCGAAATCGGGTCCATTGCGGGTCGTCAGGCGGCGCGGGGTGCCGCCCGCGAGGTCGACCGAATAGATGTCGCTTTGCTGGACGTCGCGCTGCCAATCGCCCTGGCGGACGGTGCTGAACAGGATGGAGCGGCCGTCGGGCGTCCAGGCTAGGGGGCCGCCGTCGTTCCACGCCCCCCAAGTCAATTGGCGCGGCGCGCCGCCGTCGGCATCGACCAGGAACAGATGCGCATATCCGGGCTTGAGATAGCCGGCGCCGTCGGCGCGATAGGTGACCGCATCGATAATCTCGAGCGGGTCGGCCCATTTGGCGCCCTCGGGCTTGGCCGGCGCCTTGCCCAGGGTCAGGCCTTCGTCGGGCACGTTCATGACGTAGGCGATCTGGCGGCCGTCGGGCGACCAGGCGATCGAATCGGGGCTGTCGGGCAGGCCGGTAACGCGCGCCGCCTCGCCGCCCGCCATCCAGCGGACGAACAGTTGCGAGCCGCCGCCTTCGGCGGTCGAGACGTAGGCCAAGCGAGTGCCATCGGGCGACCAGCGCGGGCTGGAGTGCGCGCCGGTGCCGGTGACCAGCGGGACCTGACGGCCGGTCGTGGTGTCGACCAGCCAGATGCTTGGCCGGGCGCGGTCGGTCATGATGTCGTTGCTTAGCCGGACATAAGCGATGCGGCGCCCGTCGGGGCTGATCTGCGGGTCGCTGGCGACCGACAGGTCGAACAGATCGCGACCGGTGAAGGTGGAATTGGGTCCGGCGGCGGGTGCGGCCAGTGCGGGCGCTGCCAGGCAGGTCGCGGCACACAGGATCGCGAAGCGCGAAAGCGTCGAGTTGAATGTCACGGAAGTCCCCTCGGAATGAGGGCGCACGATTCAACTTTAGTGAGGCGACCGCAAGACTATATTCGATGGTTGACGCATGTCATTCAACCAGAAGGTTGACAAACGGATGCGACTCGACGATATTCAACCTTATGGTTGAAAATAGACTCGATGTGACGTTCCAGGCGCTGGCCGATCCGACCCGGCGCGGGATGCTGGCCAGCCTCGCGCTGGGCGAGCGCTCGATCGGAGAACTTGGCGAACCGTTCGCGATGAGTTTCGCGGGCGCCGCCAAGCACGTCAAAGTGCTCGAAAGCGCTGGCTTGATTGAACGGCGGAAAGCCGGGCGCAAGCAGATTTGCACCTTGCGGGCCGAACCGCTGGCTGAGGCCGAGCGCTGGCTCAAGCAATGGGAGAAGTTCTGGACGGTCCGCCTCGACCGCCTCCAGGCCCTCATCGAAACCGACAAAAAGGAGAATTCCAATGGTTGAAGCTGCTACCGAGGCGCTGATTGTCCGCACCGCGCCCGACACCATCCGGCTCGAACGCTTACTCGACGCGCCAGTCGACAAGGTCTGGCGCTATTTGACCGAGGCCGAGCTTCGCCGCGACTGGTTCATGGGCGGAACCGACGCCCGGGCGGATGGCGAGTTCGCGCTGGTCATCGACCATGACAATCTGTCGTCGGACGACGTCTCGGCTCCGGAAAATTACGCCAAGATGATAGGCGCGACGTGGACCGAGCAGGTGCTGCGGTTCGAGCCGCCGCGCCTGCTCGCAACGACCTTCCAGGGCGGCAAAGGGGGCACCGTCACTTACGAGCTGTCGCCGGAAGGCGACGCGACGCGGCTGGTGCTGACGCACAGCGGGATCCAGAGCGGCACCGGCGCGCACGATTTCGGCAGCGGCTGGACTTCGCATTTGACCGTGCTCCAGGAGAAGCTCGCCGGTCGCAGCGTGCGTGACTTCTGGGCGCTGCACGCACAGTCTCGGGAGGTAGTCACCAAGGCGCTCGGCTGAGCGCAAGGGGCGGGTCAGGCCTTGGCTTTCGGATCCTTGGCCTTGGTCGCGGCCCTGGCCTTGGCCCGGCTGACCTTCGGCGGGGCCGGGGTGATTTCGAACGCCGGGGCATTGTCCTTGATGCGCACCTTGACCTCGCCGCCGTTGACCAATTTGCCGAACAACAATTCTTCGGCCAGCGGCTGCTTGATCTTCTCCTGCACCAGCCGCGCCATCGGGCGGGCGCCGTAGAGCTTGTCGTAGCCGCGGGTGGTCAGCCACTCGCGCGCCTCGTCATCCAAGTCGATGTGGACGTTGCGGTCGGCCAGCTGGAGTTCGAGCTGGAGGATGAACTTGTCGACGACGCGGGCGACCACCGCCGGCGGCAAGTAAGAGAAGGGCACGATCGCATCGAGGCGATTGCGGAACTCGGGCGTGAACATCTTCTTGACCGCATCCTCCTGCGCATCTTCGCGATCCATCGCGCCGAAGCCGATCGACTCGCGCGCCATGTCGGACGCGCCGGCATTGGTGGTCATGACCAGAATGGTGTTGCGAAAATCGACTGTCTTGCCGTGGTGATCGGTCAATTTGCCGTGGTCCATGACCTGCAACAGGATGTTGAACAAATCGGAGTGCGCTTTCTCGATTTCGTCGAGCAGCAACACACTGTGCGGGTGCTGGTCGACGGCATCGGTGAGCAAGCCGCCCTGGTCGAAGCCGACGTAACCCGGCGGCGCGCCGATCAACCGGCTGACCGAGTGGCGCTCCATATATTCGGACATGTCGAAGCGCTGCAGCGGGATGCCGAGAACCGAGGCCAATTGGCGCGCGACCTCGGTCTTGCCGACGCCGGTCGGGCCGGAGAACAGATAATTGCCAATTGGCTTGTCGGGCTCGCGCAGGCCGGCGCGCGACAGCTTGATCGCCGACGCCAATTTCTCGATCGCCAAATCCTGGCCGAAGACGACGCGCTTGAGGTCCGTCTCCAGATGCTCGAGCACATGCTTGTCGTCGGCCGAGACCGATTTTGGCGGGATGCGCGCGATGGTCGCGACCACCGCCTCGATTTCCTTAGTGGTGATGATCTTCTTGCGGCGCGACGGCGGCACCAGCATCTGCATCGCGCCAACTTCGTCGATGACGTCGATCGCCTTGTCGGGTAGCTTGCGGTCATGGATGTAGCGCGCGCTCAATTCGACCGCGCTCTTGATCGCGTCGGCGGTGTAGCGGACGTGGTGATGGGCCTCGAACGACGAGCGCAGCCCGGCGATGATCTTGA
>JBDSNQ010000133.1:0-4195 GCA_039915275.1 Sphingomicrobium sp. | reverse complement strand
CCGTGGTCGACGCCTATCTGTCGCCGGTGCTCCGCCGCTACGTCGAGCGCGTGTCGGCCGGGCTGGGGAGCGGCAGCAAGCTGCACTTCATGCAGTCAAACGGTGGCCTCGCCGCAGCGACCTTATTCCGCGGCAAGGACGCCATATTGTCTGGCCCGGCGGGCGGCGTCGTCGGCATGGTCGCGGCCAGCGCCGCCCACGGCGGAGAGAGGCTCATCGGCTTCGACATGGGCGGCACGTCGACCGACGTGTCGCATTACGCCGGCCGCTTGGAGCTCATTGACGAAAGCGTCGTCGCCGGCGTCCGCATCCGCGCGCCAATGATGCAGATTCATACCGTCGCGGCCGGCGGCGGGTCGATCTGCCGCTTCGACGGCATGCGCTTCCGCGTCGGGCCGGAGTCTGCGGGCGCCCAGCCCGGGCCGGCCTGCTACCGCAATGGCGGGCTGTTGACCGTCACCGACTGCAACCTGTTCCTCGGTCACATCGAGCCCGAGCGGTTCCCGGCAGTGTTTGGCCCGAATGGCGACCAGCCGCTCGACCCGGACGCCTCTCGCTTGCGGCTCGAAGAAGTGGCGGCGGCGCTCGGCGACAAACTGCCGCTGGACAGGATCGCCGAGGGTTTCCTTGAAATCGCGGTCGACAATATGGCCGCCGCCATCCGCAAGATTTCGATCGCGCGCGGTCATGACGTCAGCCGCTACGCGCTCGCCTGCTTCGGCGGGGCGGGCGGCCAGCACGCCTGCCGTGTCGCCGACGCCTTGGGCATGGAGCGCATACTCATTCACCCGCTTGCCGGCGTGCTCTCGGCCTACGGCATCGGCCTCGCCGACGTGAAAGCGATCCGAGAGGCGAGCTGGCTCAAGCCGCTCGACGAGGATTTCACCGAGGGCCTCCGCATCCTCGAAACGGCGGCGCGAGCCGCGCTGGCCGAGCAGGGCATCGAGCCCGACCACATCACTCTCCACCGCCGCGCTCGCCTGCGCATGCCGGGCAGCGACATGACAATCGAAATCGCAATCGAACCGGCCGAAGCCATGCGGACCAAATTCCAGGCGCTCCACCGCCAGCGCTTCGGCTACGTCGAAGAAGCCGCCGAACCCGTGGTCGATGCCTTGGTGGTCGAAGCAATCAGTTCCTCCCCGGAACTGGGAGGGGGACCAGCGCAGCTGGTGGAGGGGGCGGGGGCGGTCACCCAAGGCCCCGCCATGATCTTCGACCCGACCTCCACAATCGTCGTCGAACCGGGCTGGAGCGCCACGCGCGCCGATGACGGCACGTTGATCCTCAGCCGAACCACGCCGCTCCAGCGCACCAAGGCGATCGGCACCGAGGTCGACCCGGTTCGCCTCGAAATCTTCAACAATTTGTTCATGGCGATCGCCGAGGAAATGGGCGTCGCGCTGCAATCGACCGCGACCTCCGTCAACATCAAGGAGCGGCTCGATTTCTCCTGCGCTCTGTTCGATGCCTGCGGGGCGCTGATCGCCAACGCGCCGCACATCCCGGTGCACCTCGGATCGATGGGCGAAAGCATCCGCACGATTATTGATTCTCGCGGTGAGGGCAGGGACGGGCGCGGTATCCGGCGTGGCGACGCTTATGTGCTCAACGACCCCTATCGCGGTGGCACGCATTTGCCCGACATCACCGTGATCGTGCCCGTATTCTACGCCGACGTTGACGCCACCCCGTCCGCATTCGTTGCCGCGCGCGGCCACCATGCCGACATTGGCGGAATCAGCCCCGGGTCGATGCCGCCCGACAGCCGGACAATCGAGCAAGAAGGCGTGCTGATCGACAATCAGCTGCTGGTCGACGAGGGCCACTTCCGCGAGGCCGAGATCCGCGATCTACTCGCCGCGGCGCGCTATCCGGCCCGCAACCCCGACCGCAACCTGTCCGACCTGCGCGCCCAGCTCGCCGCCTGCGTCCACGGCGCCGAGGCGCTCATTGAAACCGTGCGCGACTATGGCGCCGACGTGGTTGCGGCCTACATGGGCCATGTGCTGGCCAACGCCGAGGAGTCGGTGCGGCGGTTATTGGACCGGCTCGACGACGGAGCGTTCGATTATGCGATGGACAATGGCGCCCATGTCGCGGTCGCGATCACCGTCGACAAATCCGCGCGCTCCGCGACCTTCGATTTCACCGGCACCAGCGCCCAGCTTCCCGACAATTTCAACGCCCCGTTCTCGATCGCCCGCGCGGCGTCGCTCTATGTCGTGCGCACCTTGATCGACGACGCCATCCCGATGAACGACGGCTGCCTCAAGCCGATCACCTTGGTCATCCCCGAAGGCTCGATGCTCAGTCCGGCCTATCCGGCCGCGGTCGTTGCCGGCAATGTCGAGACCAGCCAGGTCGTCACCGACGCTTTGTTCGCCGCCACTGGCCGCCTCGCGCCCTCGCAAGGCACGATGAACAATTTCACCTTCGGCAACGATCAGCACCAATATTATGAGACCATCGCCGGCGGCTCGGGCGCCGGGCCCGACCATGACGGCACCGACGCGGTCCAGACCCACATGACCAACAGCCGCCTGACCGACCCGGAGATTTTGGAAACGCGGCTGCCGGTTCGGCTCGATACCTTCGCCATCCGCCGCGGTTCGGGCGGCGAGGGCGCCCATCACGGCGGCGACGGCATCGTCCGCCGAATCACCTTCCTCGAGCCGATGCGCTCCAACATTCTCGCTAATCGGCGGAAAGTCGCGCCACGCGGCCTCGCCGGAGGCGCCGACGCCAAGCCCGGCCGCAACTGGGTCGAGCGCGCCGATGGCACCATAGAAATGCTCAGCGCCACTGCCTCGGCCGAAATGCTGCCCGGCGACGCGTTCATCATCGAAACCCCCGGCGGCGGCGGGTACGGAAAGGCGGGCGCATGACCAATTACTGGCCGCTGCTCGGCATTGCCTTGGTCGTCATCGGCTTCGCGCTGCGGATGAACCCGATGCTGGTCGTCACCGCCGCGGCGATCGTCACCGGGCTGCTCGGCGGGATGGACCCGGTCCACGTCATTGCCACCTTCGGCAAGGCGTTCAACGACAACCGCATCATCGCCATCGTGTGGATCGTGCTGCCGGTCATCGGCTTGCTCGAACGCTACGGGCTGCAGCAGCGCGCGGCGGCGCTGATTCGCGGCTTCAAGAACGCCACAACGGGGCGGCTGCTATTGCTCTACCTCGCCTACCGCCAGGTCACTTCGGCGATCGGTCTGCAATCGACCGCCGGCCACCCGCAGACGGTGCGGCCTTTGGTCGCGCCGATGGCGCTGGCGGCGGCCGAGAAGCAGCACGGCGAGCTCGACGAGGAGACCGCGGAAACCGTCAAGGCCTATGCCGCCGCGACCGACAATGTCGGCCTGTTCTTCGGCGAGGACATTTTCATCGCGATCGGTTCGATCGTCCTCATCCAGCAGACCCTGGTCACCTACGGTTACAATCTGGCGCCGCTCGAGCTCGCAATGTGGGCAATCCCGACCGCCATTTGCGCGTTCCTGATCCACGGGCTGCGGCTGCTGTTGTTGGACCGACGCCTTGCGAGGCGGAAGCCATGATCACGATGCACTGGCTCTATGCGCTCTCGGGAACGATGTTCGCCGCGTTCGCTCTGCTGTCCGCGCTTGACCGCGCCAATCCCAAGCACTTTGGCAACGCCGCTTTCTGGGGTTTGATGGCTTTAAGCCTGCTCGCCGGTGACGTCATCGGCGATTTCGGCAACGGCCTGCTGGTTATCGGCCTGGCCGGCCTCGCCGGGTTCGGCTTTATCGGCCGCAGCCATCCGTCGACGACCTCTGATGGAGAGCGAGAGACGTGGTCCAACAGCGTTGGAAACAAACTCTTTCTCCCAGCGCTGATCATCCCAATCACCGCGCTGGTCGGCACCTTGCTCTACAATTACACGCTGCTCGGCAGCCATGGCTGGATCGAACCCAAGCGCGAAACCTACGTCTTTCTCGGCCTCGGCGTGCTGCTCGCGCTCGCTACCATCTTCGCCTGGCTCAAACCCCCCGCGCTCGCTCCGTTGCAAGAGGGCAGGCGGCTGATCGACGCGATCGGCTGGGCCGCGGTGCTGCCGCAGATGCTCGCGGCGCTTGGCGTGCTGTTCGCCGCCGCCGGGGTCGGCGAGGTCATCGGCGGGCTTGCCAGCGCGGTGATTCCCGCAGGCAGCATCTTCATCACCGTGCTCGTGT
>JBDSNQ010000258.1:0-3284 GCA_039915275.1 Sphingomicrobium sp. | reverse complement strand
ATTTCGACGAGCTCTATGCGAGCTTTCTCGACGAATGGAGCTTCGAGCAATCTCCCGTCCACGGCGGCGAAGGGGCAGGTGCGGGCTGGGACATGGCACTCTCGGACCAGGCGCCGGACACCCTGCGCATGATGTATTGCGACGCGGTCTCTTATTTGCCCGACGATATCTTGTGCAAAGTCGACCGCGCCTCGATGGCGGTCAGCCTCGAAACCCGCGTGCCGTTTCTCGATCATCGCGTGGCCGAGCTCGCCGCCCGCATCCCGCTCCACATGAAAGTGCGCGGCGGGACGGGGAAGCACATCTTGCGCAAATTGCTCCATCGCGAAGTGCCGCGCGCGCTGATCGACCGCCCCAAGGCTGGTTTCGGCATCCCGGTCGGGGAGTGGCTCAAGGGGCCGCTGCGGCCGTGGGCGGAAGATCTGCTCGATCCGGCGCGGATGGGGCAAGAGGGCTGGTTCGACGCCGCCATCGTCCAGCGCCGCTGGCTCGACCATGTCAGCGGCCGGCGCGATTCGACGCCTGCTTTATGGGCGCTGCTGATGTTCCAGGCGTGGCTGCGCGCGCAGGACGTAAGCCTGCAACAAGCGGCTTAAGCGGCTCAGGCGGCACCTCTTCCGATGCCGTGATAGGCGAGGCCGGCACGCTCTGCGTCCGCCCGATCGTAGACATTGCGCAGGTCGACCAGGGTCTTCCCGCGCATGGCGGCGGCGATCTCGGCCAGGTCGAGCGCGCGAAACTCATCCCATTCGGTGACGATCACGAGTGCGTCGGCGCCCTTGGCGGCGGCCTGGGCGTCGGGTGCAAATTCGACTTGGGGCATCAATGGGCGTGCCTGCTCGCTCGCCACCGGGTCGTAAGCCGCGACTTGCGCCCCGCCGGCGATCAGCCCCTCGATCAGCGGCAGCGACGGGGCTTCGCGCATGTCGTCGGTGTTGGGCTTGAAGGCGAGCCCGAGCACCGCGACGCGCTTGCCGGTGAGGCTGCCGCCCAGCGCCGCGGTAACCCGCGCCGCCATCCTTGCTTTGCGCCGGTCGTTGACCTCGACCACGGTGCTGACGATGCGCTGGTCGATCCCGGCTTCCTCGGCGGTCCGGAGCAGCGCCAGCGTGTCCTTGGGAAAGCAGCTGCCGCCATAGCCGGGGCCTGCGTGGAGGAATTTGGCGCCAATCCGATTGTCGAGGCCGATCCCGCGCGCGACGTCCTGCACATCGGCGCCGACCGCTTCGCACAGGTCGGCGATCTCGTTGATGAAGCTGATCTTGACCGCGAGGAAGCCGTTGGCGGCATATTTGATCAGCTCGGCGGTGCGCCGGCCGGTGAACAGGATCGGCGCCTGATTGAGGAACAAAGGCCGGTAGACCTCGCGCAGCACCTCGCGCGCATGCTCATCCTCGGCGCCGACCACGATCCGGTCGGGGATTTTGAAGTCGCGGATTGCCGCGCCTTCGCGCAGGAATTCGGGGTTGGACGCGACCGACACGCCGTCGAGGCCCTCTTCGGCGAGGATTTCGACGATGCGATCGCCGGTGCCGACCGGGACGGTCGACTTGGTGACGATCACCGTCTTAGGCCCGATGACCTTGGCCAGTTCGCGCACCGCGGCATGGACGAAGGTCAAATCGGCGTGGCCGTCACCGCGCCGCGCCGGGGTGCCGACGGCGATGAACACCGCTTCGGCGCCCTCGACCCCGGCCGCGAGGTCGGTGGTGAAACGCAGGCGGCCGTGCTCGGCATTGGCCTTGACCAGCGCTTCGAGCCCCGGCTCCCAGATCGGCATCTTGCCAGCGTTGAGCGCCGCAATCTTGCCTTCGTCCTTGTCGACGCAGGTCACCTGGTGGCCGAAATCCGCGAAGCAGGCGCCTGACACCAGCCCAACATAGCCGGTGCCTATCATCGCAATCCGCATTCTATGCTCCTGCTGCCAACGGCGCGCTTCTTAGCCAGCGGACCGGCGCAACGCCAGCAAGCTACGTTGGCTCAGTCGCGCATCGCCTGGCGCGAGGTCTCGCCGCCAAGCAGTTTTGAAAATGGCCCAACCTCGACGATCCGGCCATTGTCGAGGCGGGCGACGAGGTCGCACCCCGCGACCGTCGACATGCGGTGGGCGATGATGACGATCGTGCGCCCTTCGCCGCCGAGCCGGTCGAGCGCCGCCATCACCGCCACTTCGGTATCGTGGTCGAGCGCGCTGGTCGCCTCGTCGAGCACCAGCACCGGGGCATCCTTATAGACCGCGCGGGCGATGCCAAGGCGCTGGCGCTGGCCGCCCGACAATCTCACGCCGCGCTCGCCAACCGAGGACTCAAATCCGTCCGCAAGCGAAGCGATAAAGTCGTCGATCTGCGCCGTGGCGGCGGCCCGAACCACCCGGTCCATGTCGATCCGCCCCGGTGGCACGCCGAACGCGATGTTGCGGGCGATGCTGGTGTCGGCCAGGAAGATCGCCTGCGGGACATGGGCGATGCTGCGCTGCCATTGCCTGCGGTTGGCGCGGTCGAGGACAATGCCGTCGATCGTAATCTGTCCGGCGGATGGCTCGAGCAGGCCCATCAGCAGGTCGGCCAGCGTGCTCTTGCCGCTGCCGGTATGGCCGACCAGCGCGACCCGCGCGCCGCGCTCGATGGTCAGGCTGATGGCGTCGAGCGCCGGCTGCCGCCGCCCCGGATAAGCAAAGCTCACTTGGTCAAAGACAATGCGCTCGCGAAGGCCAAGTGCGACCGCGCCGGACGGAGTCTCTGGCTCGTCGACCGGAAGCGCGAGCAGGTCGAGCACTTCGGCCGCGACCGCGCGGTTGCCGGTCAACTGCGCCCAGCTGGTGTAGATCTGCTGGATCAACGGCAGCAGACGTTGAGCGCCAAGCGCCACCGCGCCGAGGATCGGCAGGGCCTGCGCCAGGCTGCCTTCGCGGTTCGAAATCACCAGTGCCAAAGCGGCGACGACGACCATCCCCACGGCTTCGATCACGAATCGCGGCGCGGACGCCATGAATGCGGTGGTCGCGCGCGCCCGGGTGAAGCGCAGGTCGATCTTGCGGAATTCGTCGAGGTAAACGGCCTGCGATCCGTCGATGATCACGTCGCGAATGCCACCGAGGCTTTCCTGGATAAGCTGCACGCGCTGCTGGTAGGCGGCGTTGGTGATCGCCGAGTTGCGGGCCAGTCGCCGGCGGGTCATCGCCGAGACCAGGCCATAGATGGCGCCGAACGCCAGCGCCGCGACGGCGGCGGTAAACGGGTCGATGCGGACCAGCGCGGCGATGATGAACAAGGCGACGAACGCCG
>JBDSNQ010000086.1:0-3413 GCA_039915275.1 Sphingomicrobium sp. | reverse complement strand
GGGGGCGCTGTACATCCGCCGCGACCGGATCGGCGCGATCGATCCGGATCCGGCTGAAAGCCCGCAAGCACCGCAATCCACGCCCGCGTCCATACCGGCACCCCCGACTATGCCGCGTTGCTGACCGTCCCCGCCGCGCTGGCCTTCCAGGCGGCGATCGGCGGCGCCCGCCGCGAGGCCCGACTGCGCGCCTTGCGCAATCGCTGGGTGCACGCGCTCGGCGACCTGCCGCAGGTTCAAATCCTGACGCCCGAAGATCCAAAGCTATTCTGCGCGATAACGTCGTTCAGGCTGCGCGGCAGGACCTCGCACGACGACAATGTCGCACTCGCCAAGGCGCTGCTCGACAAATTCCGCACTTTCACCATCCACCGCGACGGCCTCGCCTCCGGATCATGCGTGAGGGTCACCCCGGCGTTGGCCACGCGGATGAGCGACATGGACGCGCTGGCGACGGCGATCCGTTCTTTGGCGTAAATCGCGTTGGTCGAACACAGCCATCGTTCAGGCGAATTGAACTTACCCTCGGCGCTGCGAACCACAAAGTGTCCGGAATGATCATGATCCTCGCTTCTCTGGCGGCCAGTGCGTGTGTTGTGCCGCCGGCCGAGATCACTCGTCAGCTCGCGCTTCCCTATGAGCAGTTCGACACCGGCGAGCAGCCGCAGGCCTGGCGGCAGCTCATCGGTGTTGGCTGCACCGATGAAGCGGTACGACTGCTGAATAAATATGCCGACGCCAACGCGGCTAAGATAAGTACCGAGCAAAAGAGCGAGATTGCCTTCCACCGCGGCCAGGCGTTGGCGTTCGCTAGCCGCAACGCCGAAGCAATCCCCTACCTTGAGCAAGCCCTGGCTGTCGGCGGAAGCGATGAATGGACCACCTACGTTGCCGCCAACATCGCATTCCTGAAACGTGACGCGGCAGCGCTGCGCAAGGCGCGCGACCGCTATGCGGCCGTCGCGCCAAATTCGATGCGCCTCAAATTCATCGACGGCTTCATCGCCTGCCCCACCGACGCGTACATGAAAGCCGCGTTTTGCACGCGGTAGAGCGGGTTCAGCGCTTCGGCTCGAGCCTTAGCAATCGCCCGCCGTCGCCGTCCTCGAGCAAATAAACCTCGCCGCGCGGGCCTTGGTCGACCGCTCGAATGCGCGCACCCATCGGCCACTGGTCGGCTTTGCGCGCCTGGTCACCGTTGATGTCGACACGGATCAGCGCCTCGCCCGACAAAGCCCCGATCAGAGCATCGCCCTTCCACTGCGGGAACAAGGCGCCAGTATAGATCAGCAGCGAGCCCGGTGAGATCGACGGGTTCCACCAGACTTTGGGCGCCTCGAAGCCGTCACCCGGCCGGTGATCGGGGATGTCGGTGCGGTCGTAATTGCTGCCGTTCGAGGCCCGCGGCCAACCGTAATTCCTGCCGCGCACGATGAGGTTGACCTCATCGCCGCCCATCGGCCCCATTTCCGCTTCCCACAGCCGGCCGTCCGGCGCGAAGGCAATGCCCAGCAGATTGCGGTGACCATAGGTCCACAAGGTGGCGGCGATGCCACCCCGGCTCGCCCACGGATTGCCCGGCGCTGGGGCGCCCTCGGCGGTCAAATGCACGACCTTGCCGAGGTTGACGTTGAGATCCTGTGCCGGGGCGAACTGGAAGCGCTCGCCGCTGGTAATGAACAAGGTCCCATCGGGGGCAAATGCGATCCGCTCGGAATAATGGGCGCCGCCGCTGACCTTGGGCATTTGCCGCCAGATGATTCGGAAACCGTCGAGCCGAGGTGGCCCCTGGCCCAGGATCAGCTGGCCATAGCCGACGACCGCCCCGCTGGTGTCGTTGGGCCCGGCTTCGGGAAAGCTTAGATAGACCCGCTGGTTGCCGGCGAAATCGGGGTGAGCGACGACTTCGGCAAGGCCGCCCTGCCCTTCGACATGGACTGCTGGAACCCCCGTCACCGCCTGCTTGTGGCCGGTCCTGACGTCGACCAGCCACAGCTTGCCATTCTTCTCGGTTACCAGTGCGGCGCTGGTCATGCGCACGCCCGACCCGGGCAGGAAAGACATCGCCCACGGAGCGTCGAACTTCGCCACTTCGCTGACCGTGAACGGGCGCGCCGCAACCGCCTCCGCCGATGGCGCGCGGCCGCACGCCGAGAGGAGCAGCAAAAGTCCAGCTTGCATTAAGCGCAGGGTCATTCAGAGGGGTCCTTAAGTCATTCCGTGTCCGGCACGGTGCCGGTTCATTATAAGGCGTCACATGCAATCCTGCAGCCTTCTTTCGCTGGCCACCGCAGTGCCACCGCATACCATCACGCAAGCGATTGCGAAGGAGACCGGGCGCCGCGCTTTCGGCGGCCGGCCGGCCCTGTTCAACCGGCTGTCGGGCGTGTTCGACAATGCCGGCATCGCCAAGCGCCATCTCGTCGCTCCAATCGAATGGTATGAACAGCCGCACGGTTGGAACGACCGCAACACCCTCTATCTCGAAGCGGCGGAAAATCTGCTGGTCGAGGCGGCGTCGTCGGCCATCGCCAAGGCCGGTCTGACCCCGGACCAGATCGACGGCATCGTCACCGTTTCGACCACCGGCATCGCCACCCCCAGCCTCGATGCCCGCGCTTTGCCCCGGCTCGGGCTGCGCAGCGACGTCCGCCGGGTCCCGGTCTTCGGCCTCGGCTGTGCCGGCGGCGTCAACGGCTTGGCGCTGACCGCCAAACTCGCGGCGGCCGATCCGGGCAGCCACTGGTTGTTCGTGACCGTCGAAACCTGCTCGATCTCGATCCGCCTCGACAGCGACGACCCCGCCGCGATCGTCGCCACCGCTTTGTTCGGCGACGGGGCGGCGGCCGCGGTCGTCACCACCGGCCACCACAGCCTGGCGCGGATTACCGCCTCGGCCGAGAAATTGTGGCCCGACACATTGCGGATTATGGGTTGGGACGTCGAGGATCCCGGTCTCGCCGTGGTCTTCGACCGCGCCATCCCGCCGTTCATCGAAGCCGAGCTGGCGACCGCGGTGGACGAAATGCTCGGCCAGATGAATGTTGAGCGCGGTTCGATCGACCGCCTCTGCTGCCACCCCGGCGGGGTCAAGGTGATCGACGCCATCGAGAGCGCGCTCAAGCTCCCCCAAGGTGAACTCAACCTCGAACGCGAAGTGCTGCGCGACTATGGCAATATGAGCGCGCCGACCGTGCTGTTCGTGCTCGAGCGGCTGATCGAGCGCGGCTTGCCAAGCAAGGTGCTGATGACCGCCTTCGGCCCCGGCTTTACTTGCGCGGGGCTGCTCCTCGAGGCGGCATGACCTGGGCCGTCATCGCCATCCTGCTGTTGGTCACGGCCCAGCGCCTCGGCGAGCTGTGGCTGTCCAATCGCAATACCCGGCGCTTGCTCGACCAAGGCGCGGTCGAAGC
>JBDSNQ010000052.1:0-10377 GCA_039915275.1 Sphingomicrobium sp. | reverse complement strand
ACTTCGACCGCGCGCAAGGTCGTCGCCACGGTGCTGCCAGAGCCGCCGCCATAGAGCGGCTGCAACCCGCAGGCGGATAGCGTAAGTCCGGCCAGCAAGGGGAGAATGCGACGCATCATGCGACGATATTCACCAGCCGGTCGGGAACGACAATGACTTTGCGTGGGCTCGCTCCGGCGAGCTGCCGCTGGACCTTTTCCGAAGCCAGCGCCAGCGCCTCGGTGGCTGCGCGGTCGAGACCGCGCGGGGCAGTCAGCTTGTCGCGCAGCTTGCCGTTGATTTGGACCGCGATGGTCACTTGGTCGTCGAGCAGCAGGGCGGGGTCGAACGACGGCCACGCGGCCTCGGTCACCATGCCCGCTTGGCCGATCGTCGCCCAGGCTTCTTCGGCGAGGTGCGGGGCCATCGGCGCGATCAGCCGGATCAGCGCCTGTATGGCCTCGGTCCGGCTGGCCGATGGCGCGGCCTTCTCTATCGCGTTGACCAGTTCATATGATTGCGCGACCGCTTTGTTGAATTGCAGCCCATCGATCGCTTCGCCGGTGGCGGCGACGGCGCGGTGGAGCTTCTTGTCGAGCGTCGCGTCGCGGCCTTCGCCATCCTTGGGCGTCGTCGACAGCCGCCATACGCGCTGGACGAAGCGGGCGGCGCCCTCGATCCCGCTTTCGGACCATTCGAGGTCGCGCTCGGGCGGGCTGTCGGAGAGCATGAACCAGCGCACCGCGTCGGCGCCATATTTGGCGACGATCGGCTCGGGGTCGACGGTGTTGCGGCGCGACTTGGACATTTTTTCGACGCGTCCGCTGGTCGCATTGGTGCCGGTCGCGCGCTCGACCAGCGCGCCGCCGGCGCCGGCTTCGACTTCGTCGGGCGCGAGCCAGCGGCCGTCCTCGGACACGAACGTCTCGTGGGTCACCATACCTTGGGTGAACAGGCCCTTGAACGGTTCGGAGATGCTCAGCCGACCGATGTGCTGGAGCGCGCGGGTCCAGAAACGGGCGTAGAGCAAGTGCAGGATCGCATGCTCGACCCCGCCGATATATTGCGCGACCGGGAGCCACGCCTCGGCCTCGGCGCGGTCGAACGGCCGGTCCTTGGGCTGGCTGGCGAAGCGGATGAAATACCACGAGCTGTCGACAAATGTGTCGAGCGTGTCGGTCTCGCGCCGCGCTTGGCCGCCGCATTCAGGGCAGTCGACCAGCCGCCACGCGTCATGGCGATCGAGCGGATTGCCGGGCAGCTCGAACGACACATCCTCGGGCAGCACCACCGGCAATTGGTCGCGCGGCACTGGCACCGCGCCGCAGGTCGGGCAGTGGATGATCGGGATCGGCGTCCCCCAATAACGCTGGCGCGATACGCCCCAGTCGCGCAGCCGCCACGCGGTTGTGCCTTGGCCCCAGCCGGCGGTCTCGGCGCGGCGGATCACCTCCGCGGTCGCTTGGGCGCTGGTCATGCCGTCGAGGAATTGGGAGTTTACCGCGATCCCAGGGTCGCAATCGGGGTCTTTGCCGATCGGCTGGGAGGCTTCGTTGGCGCTCGGCGCGACAACCCGCTTGATCGGCAATTGATAGGATTTGGCGAATTCGAAGTCGCGCTGGTCGTGGCCGGGAACGCCGAAAATCGCCCCCGTGCCGTAGTCCATCAGCACGAAATTGGCGATGTAGACCGGCAGCTTCCACGCCGCGTCGAGCGGGTGCACAGCCTCGAGCGGGGCCAGATAGCCCTTCTTCTCGGCGGTCTCGATTTCGGCCGCGCTGGTGCCCCCGGCGCGGCATTGCTCGATGAACCTGGCCGCCTCCGGATCCACCGCGGACACCGCCAGCGCCAGCGGATGTTCGGCGGCGATGGCCACGAACGACGCGCCGAAAATCGTGTCCGGGCGGGTGGTGAAGACTTCGATCCTGTCCCCGGCAGCGACCGGCTGAGCCAGCCGGAACGCAAATTGCAGCCCGCGGCTCTTGCCGATCCAATTCTCCTGCATAAGCCGGACCTTGTCGGGCCAGGCGTCGAGCGTCCCCAAGCCCGCGAGCAGTTCCTCGGCGAAGTCGGTGATCTTCAAAAACCATTGGGCGAGCTTGCGCCGCTCGACTTGCGCGCCCGAGCGCCAGCCCTTGCCGTCGATGACCTGCTCATTGGCCAGCACGGTCATGTCGACCGGGTCCCAATTGACCTCGCTTTCCTTGCGATAGACCAGGCCGGCGTCGAACAAATCGAGGAACAGCGCTTGCTCATGGCCGTAATAATCGGGGTCGCAGGTGGCGAGCTCGCGGCTCCAGTCGAGCGCGAAGCCCAATCGCTTCAACTGGTCGCGCATCGCCGCGATATTGGCCCGCGTCCACTCCCCGGGGTGGACCTTGCGCTCCATCGCGGCGTTCTCGGCCGGCATCCCGAACGCGTCCCAGCCCATCGGGTGCAGCACTTCGTGGCCCTGCATCCGGCGGAAGCGGGCAATCACGTCGCCCATCGTGTAATTGCGGACATGGCCCATGTGGATGCGCCCCGACGGGTAAGGGAACATCTCCAGCACATAGGTCTTGGGCTTGGCGCTCTGGCTGTCGGCGACGAAACTCTGCTGCTCGTCCCACCGCGCCTGCCAGCGCCGCTCGGCAACCGCCGGTTCGAAGCGGCCCGTCATGGTCGGCCCGTCATTTCACGCGGCCTATCCGGCGACGGTGGTGCGACGAAGATCCCGGGCGCGGGTCAGGATGATGTCTTCCAGCTTCTGCACGGTGGCGGCCGCGACCGGCGCATCGACCCAAGTGCCGCCCCGGTTGACTTGGCGCGAGGCGGCGACGCGCAGGGCATCGGCCCTCAAATCCTGGTCGAGGATCGAGACCGTGAGCTTGACCCGCTCGCCGGGTGAAGTGGGGTTGGTGTACCAGTCGGTGACGATCACCCCGCCGGCCGAATCCGCCTGCAGCAGCGGCGCGAACGACACGGTGTCGATCGCCGCCCGCCACAAATAGCTGTTGACCCCGATCGACGTCGTTCGCGACGGCGCGAGCTGGAGCGGAATGTCGCGATTCCTCGAGCAACCGGGGGTGGCGAGCATCAGGACGGTCAGCGCGGCGGCGGTAAAGTACAGGCGTGGCATCGATGTTCCTTGAAGCAAAGGGCTCTTCCAGCAAAGGCCTGGTAGCGAAGGGCGGCAGATCGGGCTTATAGATGCTGCGATTGCTCCCGCAAGCTGGCAGTTGCTGCGCCAGCCCGTCCCGCATCGGGCCGCGATTGTGGTTCCTCGGCCACAGGGCACTTGCGAATCAAATCGAGTCATGGAACCTTCAGATCGGCGTAGCTATATATCGAGTCGCGAA
The DNA here is from genome assembly GCA_039915275.1 of Sphingomicrobium sp. Classification (GTDB taxonomy): domain Bacteria; phylum Pseudomonadota; class Alphaproteobacteria; order Sphingomonadales; family Sphingomonadaceae; genus Sphingomicrobium. The sequence continues at coordinate 7,060 of JBDSNQ010000052.1, read as the reverse complement.
CAGGGAGTTCATTGCACGTGTTTACCTTGGGTCGGTCAATTTCAGCCAAGCTGGTCGCGGCGTTCGCCGTGGCCGGTCTCGTGCTGACTCCGGCCTTCGCCGCGGATGAGACCAAGCGCCGTCCTCCGGCCGTCTCGCTCAGCTTCGACCCAGTAGCGAGCTTCACCCCGGCCAATGCCGACCCGCGACTCGCGGCCGCTTTTGCCGGCAGCACCGGCTCGTTGAACAATTTCAAATTCACCCCGGCGGCGGCCAAGGGACGGCCGGCGCAGGTCCGGGTCGCCATTCGCGCCCGCGCCGATACCGGCAACCGCGTTGCCGATTCGTCGGCGCTGATGGTCAATGCACTGACCCCGGCCAGTTACAATCTCGGGGTTGCGGTCGGCTGGCGCAGGTTTGCGATCGCCGGCGACGTCGCCCGGATCAGGGACGGCAATCCGGCGCTGGGCGGACGCGAGAGCGCGGCGCTCGGCGTGAGCTATTCCTTGAAGCGCTTTACCGCCCGCGTCGCCGCCGGCGCCGAGCGCAGCGACGGGCGCGCGCTGGTCCCGCTGCGCAAGGCCGACAATTATTCGCTCGACGTTGGCGGTGCTTATTCGCTGACCAGCCGCATCGCGCTGACCGGCGGCGTCCGCTATCGCATCGAACATGATCGGCTCGCGGCCCTCAAGGACGACCGGCGCGACAGCCAGGCGGTCTACGTCGGCACCGCGTTCAAGTTCTGATCCGACGCTCAATCTAAGCTATGGCCCGGTGCAATGAGCACCGCGGCCGACCGACTCCACCGCATCCAGGCCGAAATCGCCAGCGCCGCGAAGCTTTCCGGGCGCGATCCCGGTGCAGTGACGCTGATCGCCGTCAGCAAAACCCGCACCGCCGAAGAGATCGCAGCATTAATCGCGGCGGGTCAGCGCGATTTTGGCGAGAGCCGGGTCCAGGAAGCACTCGCCAAATGGCCGCCGCTGATCGCACGCCACCCCGACATTGCGCTGCACTGCGTCGGGCGGTTGCAATCCAACAAGGCGGCCGAGGCCGTGGGATCGTTCGACGTGATCCACTCGCTCGACCGCCGGTCGCTGCTCGATGCGCTGGTCAAAGAGGCGGGCAAGCAGGGCCGCGCCCCCGCGGTCTACGTCCAGGTCAATATCGGCGAGGAAGCGCAGAAGGGCGGCTGCGCGATCGGCGAAGTCGCGGAGCTGGTCGAGGCGGTGCGGGCGTCGCCGCTGCAGCTTGCCGGCTTGATGGCGATCCCGCCGCAAGGCGTTGAACCCGCGCCGTTTTTCGCGCTGCTCGCGGAGCTTGCGCGGCGTCATGACGTCGCCGGGCTGAGCATGGGAATGTCGGCGGATTATTCGGCGGCGGTCAAGCTCGGCGCGACCGCGGTTAGGATCGGCACGGCGTTGTTCGAAGACTAAGCCAAATGCCCGCTCTTGCTGCGCTTGACGGCGAGATAGTCGGCGTTGTGCGGGTTGGCGGGCATGTGGTGCGCGACCCGCTCGGTTATTGCGATTCCCGCCGCCGCCAGGCCGTCCGCCTTGGCCGGGTTGTTGGTCAGCAGCCGCACCCGGTCGATCCCGAGGTTGCGAAGCATCGCCGCGGCGTGGGCATAATCGCGCTCGTCGTCGGCAAATCCCAATCGCTGATTGGCCTCGACCGTGTCGAGCCCGCGGTCCTGCAGCGCATAGGCACGCAATTTGTTGGCGAAGCCGATGCCGCGCCCTTCCTGACGCAGATAGAGCAACACGCCGCCCCCAGCCGCGCCGATCAGCCGCAGCGCCTCCTTTAATTGCGGGCCGCAATCGCATTTCAATGAACCGAACACATCGCCGGTCAAACATTCGCTGTGCAGCCGCACCAATGGCGGCTTTCCGCCAAACGCGCCGATCACCAGCGCGACATGCTCCTCGCCGTCGGGGCTGCGGAAAGCGACGATCTGGGTCTCCGGCATGTCCTCGAGCGGCAGCTTCGCCCGCGCGACCACGGTGACCTCGGCGGCGAGACCAGCCAATTCCTCGGCGTCGATCGAAATCGCCTCCACGCCCGCGTCGAGCAGCCACAGCGCCGGCAGCAGCCCCGCCGCCCGCGCCAGCTCCAGGGCCGCGCGGGCCAATGCCACTTCATTTATGGCAACCGGCTGCAACGGCCCAATCGGCGCGCGGACCAGGTCTTGCCCCGGGTCGGCGAGGGCCAGCGCCGCCTCCCCGTCGAGCCACGGACAGCGCTCAACCAGCACCGGGCGGGACGAATCAGCGGCATCGCGCTCATTGCCCAGCGACAGCGCCGCCGCTCGCGCTCCACTCAACAGCAGCGGGGCTTTGCCTCGCGGATCAAGCAGCGCGAGCAATTCGTCGCTGGCGGTCTCGACCGGCAGCATGGCCAGCGCCGCTTCGCCTTGCTCGATCCGCACCGCCCGCCCGGCCTTCAATGCCGCGATCGCGCGCCGGATGGTGCCGCTTGCCGTCACAAGCTGACTTCGCAGATCAGCGGCACATGGTCCGACGGCCGCTGCCAGGCGCGGCACGGCTCGAGCACACGATGACCAATGACCTGCGGCGCCAGTTCGGGCGAGGCCCACATGTGATCGAGTCGGCGCCCGCGGTCGTTCTTGGTCCAGTCCATCGAGCGATAGCTCCACCATGTGAAGCAGCGCTCAGGCGCGGGGACGAAGGTGCGGCCGATATCGACCCAGGCGTGCGCTTGCTGCAGCTGCGCCAGCGCCTCGACCTCGATCGGCGTGTGGCTGACGACGTTGAGCAGCGCCTTGTGGCTCCATACGTCGCATTCCAGCGGCGCGACGTTGAAGTCGCCGACCATTAAAGTCGGCTCGCGCAACTTTTCGGACCAGCGCGTCATCCGCTCGATAAAGTCGAGCTTCTGACCGAACTTGGGGTTGAGATCACGATCGGGAATGTCGCCCCCGGCCGGGACGTAGACGTTCTCCAGCCGCATTCCGCCCGGCAGCCGGACGCCGACGTGGCGGGCTTCGCCATTGTCCTGCCAGTCGTGGCGGCCGGGCTCGTCGAGCGCGATGCGGCTGACGATCGCCACGCCATGGTGCATCTTCTGGCCGTTCAATGCCGAGTGAACGTAGCCGTGCTTGCGGAACAGTTCACTCGGGAACACCTCGTCGAGCGCCTTGGTTTCCTGGAGGCACAGCACGTCCGGCTGCTCCTCGGCAATCAGGCGCTCGACCAGCTCGGCCCGGGCCCGGACCGAATTGATGTTCCACGAAGCGATCTTGATGGTCACGCCAAATCCCCTAGCGTGACTGGGCTGCCGCGCAAACAAAAGGCCCCCGCTCCGGGGGCGTGGAGCGAGGGCCGCCTGGCGTTCGTCACGCAAGGGATTCTGCTTGCCAGGGTAACAGGGGGAAACCCCAGGCAGAGTGCAGAATCACTGGTTAACTAATTCGCCCCGGCTGACGCGGCGATGAACAAGTAGCGAACCGCTACTTTTTTCCGCGTTTTTTTGGCTCCACGAAGGTGAAAGCGCTGTCCGGAACCGCGACATTGTAGCGCTGGTTTGTCAATCTGACGGTGGTTTTCTTGTTCTGCGCGTCGATCGCGGTCCAGCCGTAGAGCATCAACCCGCCCGGCGCCGCCGGCGTGCGCAAGAACGCCAGGATGAGCGTTCCGAACTGGCTCGGGTCTCGGGCGCGGATGACGACCACGCTGGGGTCGCTGCTCGGCATGACCCGCGCATTGCCCTTGATGTTGGGCACCGCCGACAGCAGCACGCCCAATGGCGTCTTATTGAGCGCCCAGCTCGATTTCTGGCCGACCTGATAGTCGACGAAGTTCAGGCGGCCGCCGTTGGCCACGAGCAGCAGGTCGCCGCCGCCGTACTGGAAGCGGATCCGCCCGGGCTTTTTCAACTGGATGGTCCCGGCCGCGGCCCGGCCGCGGGCGTCGGTCTGGACGAAATTGGCGGTCATCGACTGGACCGCGGCGAGGTGCGCCCCGAACTTGGCGAGGTCGGGCGATTCGGCGGCTGCTGCCGGCGCGGCGACCGCGACCAGCGCAATCGGTGCGAGCGCGCGCGCGAAACGGGTTGGAAAAGTCATGCGAATGCTCCTGGAAGATTTGCGCGGTTAATTGCGCTCCCGGATTGAATGCGGCGTGAACCCGTCGGTTCCCTGCCGTTCACTTAGCTCAAAGCGCCTAGATCGCGTGCCCCTCGCTGTCGATCAGCACTTCGCGGCGGCCGACGTGGTCCGGCTGCCCGACCAGCCCGTCTTTCTCCATCCGCTCGATCAGCCGCGCCGCGCTATTGTAGCCGACGCGGAGCTGGCGCTGCAGGTAGGAAGTCGAGGCCTTCTGGCTCTCGGCGACGATCTGGATCGCTTTCTTGTAGAGCTGGGTCTCGGCGTCGTCCTCGCCGGTCGGCTGGCCGTCGAACAAATAGCCGCCGTCCTCGGGCTCCTCGGTCACCGCCTGGATATATTCGGGCACGCCTTGCTTGCGCCAATGCTCGGCCACCGCGCGCACTTCCTCGTCGCGCACCAAAGGCCCGTGGACGCGGACGATCTGCTTGCCGCCCGGCATGTAGAGCATGTCGCCCTTGCCCAAGAGCTGCTCGGCCCCCTGCTCGCCGAGGATCGTGCGGCTGTCGATCTTGCTCGTCACCTGGAAGCTGATGCGGGTCGGCAGATTGGCCTTGATCACCCCGGTGATGACGTCGACCGAGGGGCGCTGGGTGGCCATAATCAAATGGATGCCGGCGGCGCGCGCTTTCTGCGCCAGCCGCTGGACGAGGAATTCAACCTCCTTGCCTGCGGTCATCATCAAATCGGCGAGTTCGTCGATGATCACCACGATCTGCGGCAGCACGTCGTAATCGAGCTCCTCGACCTCATATATCGGCTGGCCAGTATCGGCGTTGTAACCGGTCTGCACCCGCCGCCCGAGCTGGGCGCCCTTAGCCTTAGAATCGCGCACCTTGGCGTTGAAGCTGGGCAGCGCGCGCACGCCGAGGTTGGCCATCATGCGATAGCGCTCCTCCATCTGCTCGACGGTCCATTTGAGCGCCCGGATGGCTTTGCCCGGCTCGGTCACCACCGGCGCCAGCAGATGCGGAATGTCCTCATAGGTGGAGAGTTCGAGCATCTTGGGATCGATCAGGATCATCCGGCACTCGTCTGGGCTCATCTTGTACAAGAGCGACAGGATCATGCAGTTGAGGCCGACCGATTTGCCCGATCCGGTGGTGCCCGCGACCAGCAAATGCGGCATCGGCGCCAGATCGGCGATGACCGGGTCGCCGGCGATATTCTTGCCGAGGATCAGCGGCAGCGACATGTTCTGGTCCTCGAACGCCTGGCTTCCGATCAGCTCGGACAGGGTCACCGCTTCGCGTTTGGGGTTGGGCAGCTCGATGCCGATCACGCTGCGGCCCGGGATGGTCGCGACCCGCGCCGACAGCGCCGACATGTTGCGGGCGATGTCGTCGGCCAGCTGAATCACCCGGCTGGCCTTGATGCCACTGGCTGGCTCCAGCTCGTACATCGTCACCACCGGGCCCGGGCGGACTTCGACGATGTCGCCGCGGACGTGGAAATCTTCGAGCACAGATTCGAGCAGCCGCGCATTGCGCTCGAGGCCGGCGCGGTCGATCTGAGTGCGCGAACTGGCCGGCGGCGGGGTCAACAGGTCGAGCGACGGCAAAGCATAAACGCCGCCGAACGCGAGGCTGGCCTGACGCGCGCTGGCCTTGCGGTTGGCGGCGCCGCGCCCTGCCGGAGTGACAGCCTGTGCCGGCTCGGCGACCGCGACCGCTGGCCGCGACCTTGGCGGAGCGGCGGCCATGCCGCGTTCGTCGCGCTCATCCTCGGTCCGCCGCGGCGGCGCCACTTTGGGCCGACGATCGCGACGCAGCAGCCCGGCCAGCAAGCCCTTTTCTTCGGGCAGCAGCCCGATCGAGAGATAGCCGAGCATCAGGCCGCCGGCTCCGAACAGCCCGAGCAGAGACAGCCGGAGCGGCCCCTCGACGCTGGGGTTGCCGATCTCAGCGACCGCGTAATCGACCCCGTGGGCCGCGGCGAGCGCCAGCAGGCCGCCCCAGCCGCTGGGCAGGCCGGATACCGCCGAACCGCTGAGCAAGCTCAGGGCGATCCCGACCAGCACCGCGCCGGCCGCGGCTATGGCCAGGCCGCGACCGATCCGCCCGGCCGGCTCGAGCCGCAACATGCGGGTCCCGGCGAGCGCGATGACCGGCAGGAACAGCACCGATCCCAGCCCGAACAGCAGCAACAACGCGTCGCTGGCGTAGGCGCCAACGCCGCCCAGCCAATTGACCGGAGGCCCACCGGCGGCGGTGGTAAAGCTGGGGTCGGTCGAGCTGTGGGTCGCAAGCGCGAGGCTGGCGGCGACGGCAATCCCGACCAGCAGCGCGCCCCACGCGCGGATGGCGAAGCGCTTCAACGATGCGCCCAGCGCATCGCGCCAGTCGGGCCCTAGGTCCCGCTTCCGTGTCCGCGCCGCAGCGGTCGCCATTGTCCGTCCCCGAATGTTCGCGTGCTAGGATGCCTTGCCGGGGAGTCACCGGTCAAGCGTGGCCTTCTTGGCGACGTGGCGTTACGGACACAGTCATGGATCGCGCCGACGTCATCATTTTCGGTGGGGGGCTGGTCGGGCTCGCGCTCGCCGGCGCGCTCGATTCGAGCGGGCTTAGCGCAATCGTCGTCGATCCGTCCGATCCCGATCTGCGCAAGGATGCCGCGTTCGACGGCCGCACCAGCGCCATCTCGTCGAGCTCGATGCGGATGCTGCGCACGATCGGCGTCGCCGATTTTTTTCCGGAACCCGGCGGCCCGATCCGCCGCATCCAGGTCGCCGACGGCCTGGCGCCGGGCGGTTTGTGCTTCGACCCCGGCGATGACGACGAGCCGTTGGGCTGGATGCACGAGAACCGTCACTTGCGCGCTGCTCTGCGCGCGCGCGCCGAAGCCGGCCCCAATCTGTGGCTGCTGTGGAAATCCGTCGTGACATCGGTCGAGCGCGATGGCGATGGCGTTCGCGTGGCGATGGCCGATGGCCGCACGCTGACCGCGCCGTTGCTGATC
>JBDSNQ010000200.1:0-2660 GCA_039915275.1 Sphingomicrobium sp. | reverse complement strand
TCGGGGGAGGGCCTGTTAAGAGCCGCCCGACATGCCCTCCCCTAGCCCCTCCCGAGAGCGGGAGGGAGACTTATCTTACAGCGTCCGCGCGCGTTCCTCGGTCTCGAACACTTCGAGATTGTCGCCGGGCTTGATGTCGTTGGTGTCGGCCAAGAGCACGCCGCATTCCATGCCGGCGCGAACCTCGGCCGCGTCGTCCTTGAAGCGGCGCAGCGAGGTGATGGTGGTTTTCGACACGATCACATCGTCGCGGGTGAGGCGGGCGTGGAGGCCCTTGCGGATGACACCTTCGAGGACGAGCAGGCCGGCGGCCTTGTCCTTCTTGCCGGCCGGGAAGACTTCCTTGACCTCGGCGCGGCCGACGATCGTCTCGATGATCTCTGGACCCAGCTCGCCGGCCATCGCGCCCTTGGCCCAATCGGTCAAATGATAGATGACGTCGTAGTAACGCAGTTCGACCTTGTGGCGGGTGGCGATCTCGCGCGCTTTGGCGTTGGGGCGAACGTTGAAGCCGATGATCGGCGCGCCGCTGGCGCCGGCCAAAGTGACGTCGCTCTCGGTGATCGCGCCGACGCCTGAATGGAGGATGCGGACGCGGATTTCGTCGGTCGACAGGCGGTTCAAGGCGTGGACGATCGCTTCGATCGAGCCGTGGACGTCGGCCTTGACGACCAACGGCAGTTCCTTGATCGCCGAAGCGCGCGACGCGAACATATTCTCGATGCTGACCGGGGCGGAGGTGGTGCGCTTGCGGTCGAGCAGGCCCTGGCGATAGGCGGCGACTTCGCGCGCGCGGGGCTCGTTCTCGACCACGGTGAACGGTTCGCCGGCGGCCGGGACCGCGGACAGTCCGAGGACTTCAACCGGGACCGAGGGGCCGGCCTCTTTGACCTGCTTGCCCTTGTCGTCGATCATCGCGCGAACCTTGCCGCTCGACGCGCCGGCCACGAACACGTCGCCGACCCTGAGCGTGCCGCGCTGGATGAGCACGGTGGCGAGCGGGCCACGGCCCTTGTCGAGCTTGGCTTCGATCACCGTGCCTTCGGCGGCGCGCTCAGGATTGGCCTTCAACTCGAGGATCTCGGCCTGGAGCTCGATCGCCTCGAGCAATTTATCGAGGTTGGTCTTCTTGAGCGCCGACACTTCGACGTCCTGGACCTCGCCGCCCATCTCCTCGACGATGATTTCGTGCTGGAGCAGTTCCTCACGGACCTTTTGCGGCTTGGCGTCGGGCTTGTCGATCTTGTTGATGGCGACGATCATCGGCACGCCGGCGGCCCGCGTATGGTTGATCGCCTCGATGGTCTGCGGCTTCAAGCCATCGTCGGCGGCGACGACCAGCACGACGATGTCGGTGACGTTGGCGCCGCGTTGGCGCATTTCGGTGAAGGCTTCGTGGCCCGGCGTGTCGAGGAAGGTGACCTTCGACTTGTCGGGCAGGGTAACTTGATAGGCACCGATGTGCTGGGTGATGCCGCCGGATTCGCCGGATACGACATTCTCACCGCGGATGGCGTCCAATAGCGAGGTCTTGCCGTGATCGACATGGCCCATGATGGTCACCACCGGCGAGCGCGGCACGAGGCTCTCAGCCGCGTCCTGGTCGTCGCCGATGCCGATCTCGATATCGCCTTCACTGACGCGCTTGATGGTGTGACCGAATTCGGTGACGAGCAGCTCGGCGGTGTCCTGGTCGATGGTCTGGGTGACGGTTACCGGCATGCCCATCTTGAACAGGGCTTTGACCAAATCGGCGGCGCGCTCGGCCATGCGGTTGGCGAGTTCCTGGACGGTGATCGCTTCGGGGACGACGACGTCGCGGACCTGCTTGGCGGCGGGGCCGGCCTGCTGGTGGTGGCGCTTTTCCTTTTCGCGCGAGCGGCGCAGCGCCGCAAGGCTGCGGGCGCGGGTGTCGTCCTCGCCCGACAGAGCGCGAGTGACGGTGAGCTTGCCCGAATGGCGGCGATCCTCGTGGCTGCGTGACGGCCGCGGTGGCTCATGGCGTTTGGGCGCGGGCGCTCCGCCCGGACGACTATGGCCGCGCTCGTCCTCGTCGCCGCGATCGTCGGCTACCGGTGTCGGCTCCGGCGCGGCATCAACGGCAGGCTCCGCCGGGGTCAGGCGGGCTTGTTCGGCCGCTTCGTCCTCGGCGCGGCGATTGTCGTCGGCGCGGCGTTTCTCATCCTCGGTCTGCTCGACCTTGACGCGGTCGTCGCGGCGGCGGGCTTCCTCGAGCGACGCCATGCGCGATTCATCGGCCTCGCGGAGCAGTTTCTCCTGAAGCTCGCGGCGCGACGAAATGTCGTCGACCGGCGCGCGCTTGGGCGGAGCGGCGGCAGGCTTGGGGGCCAGCTTGGGCGCTTCCGCCACCGGTGCCGGCTTGGGCGCCTCGACCGGGGGCGGCGCTTCTCCGGGTCGACCGAGGATGCGGCGCTTCTTGACCTCGACCACGACCGTGTTGGACCGGCCATGGCTGAAGCTCTGCTTGACCTTGCCGGTCTCGACCGTGCGCTTGAGGCCCAGCGGCGGCCGCGTGCCAAGCTTCGGCTTTTCGGTCTGGTCGGTCATTCTATTCCTTCGTCATATTCTTCAGCCGAGCCGGGGGCCGAGGCGGGTTCGCCGCCGTCTAGCCCGGTACGGGGGTCAGTGAAAGCGCGCCA
>JBDSNQ010000208.1:0-9518 GCA_039915275.1 Sphingomicrobium sp. | reverse complement strand
TGTTACCGCGGTGGTCGAGTTGAAGGCCCGCTTCGACGAGGAGCAGAATCTGCTGTGGGCGAGCGCGCTCGAGCGCGTCGGAGTCCAGGTGGTCTACGGCTTTATCGACTGGAAGACCCATGCCAAGGTCTCGGTGGTTATACGCCGCGAGGACAAAGGCTATCGCACGTACTGCCACTTCGGCACCGGCAATTATCACCCAGTCGCGGCCCGCACCTACACCGACTTGAGCTACTTCACCGCCGACCCCAGGATCGGGCGCGATGCGGCCAAGCTGTTCAATTACATCACCGGCTATCTTGAGCCCAAGACCCTGCGCAGCCTGGTCATTTCGCCCCACCAGATGCGCGGTGAGCTGCTGCGCCTGATCGAGGTCGAGATGGTCAATGCGCGCGCCGGCAAGCCCAGCGGCATCTGGGCCAAGATGAATTCGCTGGTCGACCCGGCGATCATCGACAAGCTCTACGAAGCGAGCGGCGCCGGTGTTCCGATCGATCTGGTGGTGCGCGGCATCTGCTGCCTGAGGCCGGGCGTTGCTGGCCTGTCGGACACGATTCATGTCAAATCGATCGTCGGCCGCTTCCTCGAACACGCCCGGATGTGGTGCTTCGCCAACGGCCATGAACTGCCCAATCCCGGCGCGCGCGTGTACATCAGCTCGGCGGACTGGATGCCGCGCAACTTCGACAGGCGAATCGAATATATGCTGCCGATCGAGAACCCCACGGTCCACGCCCAATTGCTCGACCAGGTTATGGTCGCCAATTTGCTCGACAATGAGCAGAGCTGGCGCCTCAACCCGGACGGCACCTACACAAGGCTCAAGCCCAAGCCGGACGAGGCGTTCAACCTGCACGAATATTTCATGACCAACACTTCGCTGTCGGGGCGCGGCCAGGCGCTCAAGAAGGGCCGCCGGGTGCCCAAGCTTCGTTTCCACCGCGGCCGCTAGCGCCAGCGTGCCTTCCCGCAAGCCAATCGCGATCATCGATATCGGCTCGAATTCGGTGCGCCTGGTGGTCTATTCCGGCGCGCCGCGGGTGCCGACGCCGATCTTCAACGAAAAGGTCCTCGCCGGGCTTGGTGCCGAGCTCGCCGACACCGGCAATCTCTCCGCCCGCAGCCAGGAGAAAGCGCTGGCGGCGCTCAGCCGCTATCATCTGCTGATCGGTCACATGGGGGTCGCGCGCACCCGCGTGGTGGCGACCGCCGCCGCCCGCGACGCGCGCAACGGGGCGCAGTTCGTCAAGCGCATCAACGCCATCGGCTTCGATTGCGAACTGCTGCCCGCCGCCGAGGAGGCGCGGCTGGCCGGCGAAGGCGTGCTGGCGGCGATTCCCGGCGCCGACGGCATCGTTGGCGATTTGGGCGGCGGCAGCCTCGAGCTGGCCGATGTCCGGGGCGGCACGGTGCGGACCGCGATCTCGCTGCCGCTCGGCGTGCTGCGGGTCGACGATGATAAGGATGGCGAGAAGCAAGCGCTCGAAATCCTGCGTTCGGCGCTCGACCAAAGCGGGCTGGCGGAGGCCGGCGCGGGACGGCCGTTCTACATGGTCGGCGGGTCGTGGCGGGCGCTAGCCCGGATCGACATGATTGCCACCGATTACCCGCTGCCGGTCAAGCACCAATATGCGATGCGGCCGAAACGGGCCGGCGAGCTGCGGGAGATGGTCAGCTCGCTCGACGCCAGGTTGCGCAAATCGATCGCTCCCGCGCGGCTGGCGACGACGCCGGTCGCGGCCATGATTCTCGCTCATCTCACCGCCGAGCTGCGGCCAAGCGAACTCATCCTGTCCAGCTTCGGCATTCGCGAGGGGCTGCTCTTCTCTCAGTTGTCCAAGGCCGCGCGGGCCAAGGACCCGCTGATCGAGGCGGCGCGCGATGCCGGTGGCGCCGAGCGCCGCTTCGGCGAGCATGGCGACCTGCTTGACCAGTGGATCGGGCCGGCATTCGACGATCCGCCGGGCCAGGCCCGGATCCGCCACGCGGCGTGCCTGCTGACCGACGTCGCTTGGGCTGCCACGCCCGACTTTCGCGCCGATCGCGCCGTCGAGATGGCGCTCCACGGCAATTGGGTTGGGGTCGACGCGCCGGGCCGAGTGATGATGGCCCAGGCGCTGTCGTCGAGTTTCGGACGCGACAAATTGCCCAACGGCTCGCTGGCGCAATTGTGCACGCCAGAGGAGATCGCCCGCGCGATATGTTGGGGCATGGCCATCCGCCTCGGCCAGCGGCTGTCCGGCGGCGTCGGCTCAGTGTTGCAGAGCACCGGCCTGATCCTCGACACCGAAGTTCTCCATTTGCACATCGGCAAGGGCGAAGGCGCCCTCGTCAGCGACGGCGTCCGCCGCCGCCTGTCGCGCCTCGCCGAAAGCCTCGGCCGAACGGCGGAGATATTGGTCTCCGCATAGCTGCGCGGGCAGCCTCGAGTGTTAGATCAGCTTTGAGCCAGCTTGCCACAGCATATAGGCGGCGACCACGAAGATCAGCCCCGCGAACAGCTTTGTCAGCGCGCCGCGTTGCGTGCTGAGGCGCGCCGCGAGCCGCCCCCCGGCGAGGCTCCCGATGAGGCCGCCGCCGATGAATGCCGCCGCGATTCCCCACGCGACCAGGCCGGACAGCGCATAAATGGCGGCGGTGGTCACCCCGAAACTGGTGACCGCGACCAGGCTGGTCGCCATCGCGTTGAAGATTGGCATCCCGGTCGCCGCGATCAGCCCGGGGACGATCAGGAAGCCGCCGCCGATCCCGAAGAAGCCGGACAGTAAGCCGGTGGCCAAGCCGAACATCAGCAGCTTGGCGAAATTGTCGCGGCCGAGCACCACAGTGGCATTGCCGATCGCCTCGCCGCGGCGCAGCATGGGCACGCCGACGACGATCATCAGCAGCGCGAACAACGCCAGCAACGCCTGGCCGTCGAATGCCTTGCCGGCGATCGAGCCAAGCGCCGCGCCCGCGACTCCGGCGGTGGCGAAGACCAGCCCGCAGCGCCACTTGACCGCCCCGGCGCGCGCCTTGCCAACCAGCCCGATCGCGGCGTTGGCGGCGACTCCGACGGCGCTGGTCCCGATGGCGAGGTGCGGGTCGCGGATGCCGACCGCATAGACCAGGATTGGGACGGCGAGGATCGACCCGCCGCCGCCGACCAGCGCCAGGCTGAAACCGACCAGCGCGCCGCCCAGCGCGGCGGCGATCAGCTGGAGCTCAGTCATGCGCGGCGCGCCGGTTCCACGGCATCATCGCCAGCACATGGGCCATCCCGCAATAGCCCGAGACGCCGGCAAAGGTGAGGCCGGCGCCAACCACAAGCGCCAGCCAGATCCAGCCGGGCGCGACCAGCAGCGCCATCAGCGTACCGAGCAGCACCAGGCCGCCGGCCGCGATCATGACCTGGCGTTGCATTGCGATCGGCGCGCCGCGCACGGTCTCGACCGGCAGCCCGGCCTTGCCCCAGCCGTCGATCCCGCCCTCGACGATATAGCAGTCGCGCCCGTCGGCGGCTTCGGCGAGTGCGCCGGCGGCCTGCGCGGTGCGCATCCCGGAGCGGCAGTGGAAGATCAGCACGTCGCCCGGAGCGCTGTCCTTGGACAGTCGGTCGAGCGGCAGGTTGAGCGCGCCGGCAATCCGTTCGCGCGCATGTTCGTCGGGCTGGCGAATATCGATCAGCGCGGCGCCGGCATCGATCAGCCGGCGCGCCTCGACGGGCGAAATCGTATTTATGGGCATGGCAATTCCTCGGTTCCCAGGGTGGGGCAGTAGAGTTCGTGAAGGAGGGTAAGCAGGCGCAAGGCGCGCTCATCGGCAATTCGGTAAATTAGGGTCTGCGCGTCGCGGCGGAAGGTGACGAGACCTTCTTCGCGCAACCGCGCCAAATGCTGTGACAGCGCGGATTGGCTCAGCACCATCCGGTCGTGCAGTTCCGACACGCTCAACTCTCCCGTCGACAAGTGGCAGAGGATCAACAGGCGCTGTTGGTTGGCCAGTGCCCGGAGCATGGTGGCCGCTTCGGCGGATTGTTTTGCGAGCCGTTCCATGTGCCAATAATCCATTCCCATAACCTTGTATTTAAGTTTTATCTAAATTAGATGCTGCTTATTCAATGTCAAGAGGATGAAGCCGCAATGACCGACCCGACGATCCGCGCCTTTTTCGATGAGCCGACCAAGACGGTGACCTATCTGGTGTGGGATTCGGCGTCGGGTTGCGGCGTGGTTATCGACCCGGTGCTCGATTTTGATCCAGCCTCGGGCGAGGTCGATACCGAATCGGTCGAGGAGGTGCTCGGCGCGGCCGCCAGCGACGGCGTGCGGATCGAATGGGTGTTGGAGACCCATGTCCACGCCGATCACCTCAGCGGGGCGCCGCTGATCAAGGCCCGCACGGGAGCGAAAATCGGGATCGGCGAGCATATCCAGGACGTCCAGACGATCTTCCGTCCGCTATTCAACGCGACCGATGTCAAACCCGACGGCGGCGATTTCGACGGCCTGTTTGCCGATGGCGAAATTCTGCGCGTCGGCGGCCTGTCGATCGAGGTGCTCTACACGCCGGGCCATACCCCGGCGGACGTTAGCTATAAGGTCGGCGGCGCGGCGTTTGTCGGGGATACATTGTTCATGCCGGACTATGGCACGGCGCGCGCGGACTTCCCCGGCGGCGACGCCCGCAAACTCTACCGCTCGATCAAGCGGCTGCTCGCCCTGCCGGCAGACACGCGGCTGTTCATGTGTCACGATTACAAGGCGCCGGGACGCGACAAATATGCGTGGGAAACGACGGTGCGCGAGCAGCGTGCGACAAATTTGCACATCCACGATGGCATCACCGAGGACGCGTTTGTCGCCATGCGGGCGGAGCGCGATGCAGGCCTGTCCGCGCCCCGCCTCCTGCTACCCGCAATCCAGGTGAACATGCGCGCCGGCCGCTTTCCGCCAGCCACCGCCAACGGGGTTCGCTACATGCTGGTACCGGTCAAGATCAAAGGCGGCGCCGATCCCGATGCCGTGGCGGGTTGAGCGCGAGCAAGGCATCACAATTCACGGTTAGGAGCAGAACATGAGCTATTATTTTTCGACAAAAATCGCTGGCACCTTCGATGAGGCCATCGGCCGCACCCGTGAGGCGCTCAAGGCCCAGGGCTTCGGGATCATCAGCGAAATCGACATCCAGGCTGCCTTTCGTGAAAAGATCGGGGTCGACTTTCGTCCCTACACCATCCTTGGCGCGTGCAATCCCACGCTTGCTCATGAAGCACTTCAAATCGAGGACAAGGTTGGAACAATGCTTCCGTGCAATGTCGTCGTGCAGGAGCGAAGCGACGGTATCGAAGTCGCGGCGATCGATCCGGTTTCCTCGATGCAGGCGATTGAGAACTCCGAACTCAGTGAAAAAGCGGCAGTCGTCGCCGAGCCGCTGAAAGCGGCGATAGAATCGTTGCGATTGCCCGCTGAAGCCGTTGGCTAGCCGGGCACCGGCAATTCACAATTTAGCGGGTGCGCGACCTCACGCTTCGCCTAGCGGCGATCACGCCGCGCCGCGCTCGCGAAACCATTTGGTCAGCACATATTTGGTGCCGCGGCGGACCTTCATGCCCTGGTGCAGGGTCGCCGGGTTGGGCGTGCCGTCGGGCAGAAGGTTATTCCACGCCAGTAGCTTGCCGGTCTCGGGCTGGACGGTTTTGCCGATGACCTTGAACCGGGTCGCGCCGCCGTCCTCGGGCGCGTTCAGATAGATCATCGCCGTCCACGTCCGCTGGCCGGTGTCGGCGCAATGCTCGTAAAAAGCCGCCCCGCCCGGCTCGAAGGTATCGGTGTGCGGCCTGAATTCCTGCCCCGGCGCATAGCGCTGGCCCTGGAGAGGTTCGCTGATGTTGAGCGGCAGCCCGAGCAACTCGGCGATCTGGGCGTCGACCGCCCCCACCACCGGATCGTGCCAGTCGAGGTCGCAGGTCTCGCTGGTGCGGAAACGCTCGACGCCGATATCATCGGTGATTTCGGACGGCCGCCGCTGGGTGTCGATGCGCCGGATCAGCTCACCGCACAGCGTGGGATTGAGGAAATCGCGGACGATGAACAGCGCGAACTTTGGACTCGGCACGCGCTGGACGCCGGGCGTGCCGGCCAGCTTCGCCGCTGTCGCGTCAGAGCGTGGCGGCGGCGCCGTAGCTCATCTCATGCTGGTTGATCACGGTCCGCACGACATTGTTCATGAGCGTCATGCGGGTGATGAGCGGGGTCGAGGTGCGCTTGATCATCACCGCCACTGCATAGCTGCGGCCGTCGGGCGCGGTCAGGATGCCGATGTCGTTATAGCCCGCCTGGACCGGTCCCAGCACCTGACCGGTGCCGGTCTTGTGGCTCAGGCTCCAGCCCTGCTTGAGGCCGCCCTTCAAGCGATTGGCGCCGGTCTTGGTGTGGCCCATGATCGACAGCAAGCGCGCGGTCGAATCGGGGGACAGGATCTCGCCGCGCTTCAAGCGCGACAAGGCGCCGACGATCGCGCTTGGGGCGGCGCCGTCATACGGGTCCTCGACATAGCGGTCGAACGACGCCTTGCGGAGCGCATAAGGCAGCGCGTTGCGAGCATCGTAGAAGCCGTTGCCGACGGCATAGCTTTGCGACCAGATGAGGCCGGCGATCTTGCTCTGCAACGCGCGCTCGCCGTCGTAGAAGCGGATCGCGCCGAGGCGTTTTTCGGCGATCATCGCGCGCACCGCGGACGGCCCGCCGATCGAGCGCATCAATTTGTCGTTACAGGTGTTGTCGCTGGTGGTGATCGCCTTGAACATCAAATCGGCGAGCGAAGTGGTGTAGCCGCCGCCCAGAATCATCGCAGCGATCGGCTGGTGGAACAGGGTCAAGTCGCCGCGGGTCAAAGTGACCTTGTCGTCGAGCCGCACGCGGCCCTTGTCGACCGCATCCAAAGCGGCGATCGACACCCACAATTTGCTGACGCTCTGCTGCGGGTAGAGCTCGTCGGCCTTCCACCCCGTCTGCCAGCCATCGTTGACCGACGTCACCGCGATCCCGACCCGCCCGTCGAACCCACGGCCGAGAGCGGTGATGCGGTCGCGCAAATAATTCGGGGTCTGCGGCGGCGCGACGTGACGGATGACCGGCGGCGCCGGTTGCGGTTGAGCAGCCTGGATCGCGGACGAAGCGCTGACCGTCGCCATTCCAGCCATCACCGCGGCCAGTCCCAAACGGCTCCCCAGTGACGTCATGACCCCAAAACTCCCCGAACTCTCACCGTGTTTCCAGCATCTTGCCGCCGCGACCTGAACGCCCGCTGTGCGGTTCGACAGCCAAGATTCGCATTCGCGAGTCCGCTTGCCAAGACTTTTTTGGGCCAGGCTCCTTTAGGTAAGAGTCAGCGCTCGGCGCCGCTGCCGGCGAGCAAAGCCGACGATTCAATCTCGTCGAGCGCGCGGTGGGCAGAGATATAGCGCCGCGCTTTCACTACCCACGCCTCGCCGCGCGATGCCCCCGGCAGGCGCATGGTCTCTGCCAAAGCGGTGTCGACATCGCCCGACTCGAGCCGGCTCAACGCCCTTTGGTAGCGCGCATCGGGCTTGGCGGACGGCACGTCGGCCTTGTGGATATCGACCAGCGAGCCGAGCTCACGCTGAACGTTCGACCACCAGCTGTCCTGCGGCCCGCCGGCGCGCAGCTCGCGCCCGAGCCGTTCGTAGTCGGCGATCAGCTCATCCAGCCGCACCGGGGAGCGCGACGCGGTGACGATGGTCGACACAGCTCCCGGATGCCGCGCGCCGAAGCGGTCGACCAGCAAGGTCTCGAGATAGCCCAGCGAGACGCCGCGATCGATCGCCCGCCGGGTTGCGAAGGCCACCACCAGCGCATCCGTGCGCCCGGCCGAACCCTCCGCCCGCCGGGTCGAACTCTCGACGCTGCGCAAGCGAGCTTCGAGGCTGGCAATGCGCGTCTCGACCGCCACGGTGGCGTCGGCATCGGCCGGTGGATTGACCGGCGGCGGCAGGATCCGCTGCGGCGCCACTATTGCTGCCGGCGTGGGCTGGGCGACCCCGAGGAAGCGCGCGGCGCTTTGATAATGCGCCAGCGCCCAGATCGCGGCAGCGGCGCCAAGGATGATCAGGGTCAGCCCGATCAGCAGCCGGGCGCTCCAGCTCAAACGGCTTGGGGATATTGGCGCCTTCATATCGTTACGGGGTTGTCGCACAGCCGCGCGGCGAGGGCCAGCAGCGCCGCCTCATTGGGCGCTGCGGTGGCTTCGCAAGCGGCCCAGCCGTCGCCGGCTGCTGTGGCTGCTGCCGGGCTGATTGCGGCAATTCGGACCGTGGCGCGATCGATCCCCGCCTCGGCCACCAGCTCGGCCAGCCGATGGCCCGCCCGCGGCGAATGCACCGCCACCACTTGTGCTTCAATCGCCTGGAAGTGATTGGGCAGCGGCAAAGCGACCGAACTATAGACCGGCAAGGCCTGCGCCGTTGCGGCGGCGGTGCGATGTTCGCCGCACAGGTGGAGCAAGCGGATTCCGGACGGGATCGCCAAGAGTAAGGCATCGACGCCACCCTCACCGACTGCCGCAATCTCGAAACCCGCCGCCCGCGCGGCGGCGGCGGTCGCCTCGCCGACGGCGTAGACCGGTAAAGCGCGCAATGCGTCCAACCCCGCCTCGCCGTGCCGCACGGCATTGGCGCTGGTCAGCAGCAGCGCATCGAACTCGCGCGGGTCCGGCGCCGCCCACGCCACCGGCTCGACCGCGAACAGCGGCATCGCAAAAGCGTCCAGCCCCATAACCAGCGCCCGCTCGACGGTCTCACTGGCGCCGGGCTCGGGACGCAGGACCACCAGCCGCCTCATGCGTCCCGCTTCATAAAGGCGCGAACAGGCTCCGGATGGACGGCGGCGCGCCCTTGAGCATGCGCAGCGCCAGCTCGCCCGGGCAGCCGTCATCGCCGCACTCGAACTCCGCTTTGTCCTCGACCATCTCGCTGCCGTCCTCGGAAAACAGCTGGGCGCGGATGTGCAACTCGCCATCGTCGAGCACGGCCAGCGCCGCCACCGGCGAGTGGCACGAGGCGTTCAACGCGCGCGTAAATGCCCGTTCCGCCTGCACCGCCCAGAAGGTGATTTCATTATTGACCGTGGTCAGAACGCTCTGGGTCATGATGTCGTCGGTGCGGCACTCGAGGCCGAGCGCGCCCTGGCCCGGCGCCGGCAGCAGGATTTCGACCGGGATCGGCACGCCGACGTTGGTCAAGCCGAGCCGCTTCAGCCCCGCCGCGGCGAGCAGGGTCGCATCGACCTCGCCGGCTTCGACCTTGGCTAGCCGGGTTTGGACATTGCCGCGCAGGGGCACGATCTTGAGATCGGGCCGCATCGACCGGAGTTGCGCCGCGCGGCGTGGCGACGAGGTGCCGACCGTCGCCCCCCGGGGCAAAGCATCGAGCGACGCCGCCCCGATCAGCCGGTCGCGGACATCGCCCCGCGGGCGCATCGCCGCCAGATGGATCTCGGGCGGGCGCACGCTTTCGACGT
>JBDSNQ010000090.1:0-3435 GCA_039915275.1 Sphingomicrobium sp. | reverse complement strand
CCGAGCGAAGTCGACCTGCTCACCGAGATCCGCGACGAGCTGAAGCGCCGCCCCTAAAGCCGGACGAGAGTCTCGGGAATTTTCTTGGAGCCTGATCCGACGTCCCAATGAAGCTGTTTGCCCAATGGCGAAGCGATTGGCCCGTCCTCGCTATTGTTGGTCAGGATCTCGGCGTCGGTCGTCACCGTGAAGCGCCCTTCCGCGCGCGATTTTGGGCCTTCCCCTGAAGAATCGGGCAAGCCGGCGGCCAGTGCCCGCGCTCCGAACGGTCCCGACCCGCCGGTCAAGGCCGGCGCCGTCACCAGCACTGCGCCGTCGTTGCGCCTGCGGATGGCGATAAACGGGACGAGCAAATCAGAGTCCGGGATCATCGGGAAGGCGAAGTCCTGGTCGGCGCGTCCCTCGAAATGATAGACGACGTCGAACACGCCCTTCCCGCGATAAGTTGCCGACTTCCATCCCTTATATTTGAGCAAATTGGCGGCGAAGCGGCGGTTGGATGCATCGTCGGCCCCCGGCAGGCCGAAGATCTTCGCCATTTGCTCGGCCTTTTCACCGCGCTTGCCCGCCTGCTCGGCGATCTGCTTGTCGTAGCTCGTCTTGAGGGTGGCGAGTTCGGCCGGCGCGCACGGCCGGACGTCCTGGCCGGGGCTCGTCACCGGTCCCGGCCCGCTGCTTGCCGGTACCTCGTCGATGGTCGTCCGGATCCGCCCGTCCTTGTAGCAGCGCGCCAATGCTGAACTCCACGGCAGCGATGGCTGGTCCTTGTCGTCCGGTATCTGCAAGACGATCTCACCGCGATAATCGAGCACGAACGCGCCGCCTTTATGCAGCGCCAATTCCGACGTGAACTTGCCCGGTGTCCACAAGCAGCCGGTCAGCGACAGTGCCGCCGCCGCGACCAGCATCTTCCCCCAAACGCCCATATTCCTCCCTTTTGACGCGCTATAGGCGCTGGGGCCGGACTATGGAATCACTTCGGCCAATCGCACTACTTGGGGCGCCCGCTGAATCCCGCCGCCTTGCGCAAGGCATCGCCGTCCATCAGATAGCCGTCGCTGACCACGGTCACGACCCGGCGGAGCGCGCCCAAGTCCTTCGACACGTCGCCATCGACCAGCACCATGTCGGCTTCCTTGCCGACCGCGATCGAACCGGTGCGCTTGTCCGCGCCGACCATGCGCGCCGGCACGATGGTTGCCGATTGCACCGCTTCGGCCGGCGTGAAACCCGCTGATTTGTAAAGCTCGATCTCGCGCACCAGCTCGATCCCCTGGCCGTCGGTGCCGGCGACGATTGTCACGCCCGCCTTGTGGAGCGCGCCGACCAGCTCGACCAATTTGGCCCAGCTCTTGCGGTAATCGTCGCGCGTATAGCCTTCGACCAAGGGATGCCCGCCGGCCTTGAACGAGCGGTCATAGACCGGCGACAAGATCCCCATGTACGAGGCGTAGGCGTCGGACGGCACGCCGCCGTCCGAAGTGAACGATGCTTCGAACGCCACCAGCGTCGGATCGACGATCGTGTGTCGTTTGGCCAAATCCGCGATGAATGTCCGCATCGGCGCGGCGCCGAGATCGGCATCCTTGAAATATTTGGCCGGTCCTTCGATCCGCGCCGCGGTGTTGGCCTTGTCGACCACGTCCTGGGGCATGACTTGCATGGCAACGAAGTTGATGTGGGTGATCTCGTCATAGCCGGCCTTGACCGCGTCCCACGGCCGCATTCCCGCCGGGATATGGCCGTGGACATGCATCCCCAGCCGATGGGCCTCGGCCGCCGCCGGCTTGATCCATGCCGGATTCATCGACGTATAGAATTTCACGCCCCACAGGCCGGCGTCGTGAATCTTGCGGACCGCGGCAATCGCCTCGGCCTCGCTCGAGACGATCTCCGCGCCCTGCGCCGCCAGCGGATCCTTGCGGTCGATGATTTGCGAGATGAACGGTTCGCCCATCAACAGGTCGCGGGACTTCCAGCGCTTGGTGGCGTCGACCGCGCGATCGATCTCGGTCCCCGGGCTGCGGAAACTGGTGATGCCCGTCGCCATGTTCATCAGCACGTTCCAATCGTCGCCGATGTGCAGGTGGCTGTCCCACAGGCCCGGGACCAGGGTCTTGCCACGCCCGTCGATCACCACCGTGTTGGGCGGCGGGGTCATCGATCCGCCGGGGACAATTGCGGCAATCTTGCCGCCGTTCGAAAGGACCGCTTGGTCGTCGACGAACACGCCCTTGTCGGCATCGAACAGCCGCACATGGTCGAACAGCACGGGCGCCTTGGCCTCGGCCTTGAGGAAGCGATGCGCGATGTCGCGCACGGCGTTGGCGGTCGCGGCGTCCTGGAAGTCGTTCATCGCCTTGAGGTTGCCCTCATAGCCCGCGGGCATGGTCGAGATCGCGCCAACCTCGGCGAAATAACGCCCCTCGGAATCGAGCCAGATCGGCGTCGGCGACGGCAGCATGCCGCGGATCCAGGCCAGCTGCACGGTCTTCAGCCCGGTGGGACCGGTGACGCTCATCGTGGCCGCTTTATCCAGCGTCGCCCGGCCGCTTGGATAGAGTGGCAGCCCGGCCGCCCCGGCTTTGACCAGCGCGGCCGCAAACGGAATGTTGGCCAGATTGGTGCCGCCCGTAGCCAGATAGAAGCCCGGCGCTGCCGCCACTTCGCCGCTGTCGGCGGTGGCCTTCCACCGCGCCTTGCCGTCGCTGATCGCAAAGGTCTCGGCGGCATCGCCATTGGGGGTCACGCCGCGGATGGTCATTTTGGTCGGCAGGCCGTCCGACCCGAGCGTCATCACTTCGTCGATCTCAGTGATCCAGCCGCGCAGCGACTGCGAATAGCGGGTCGCGAGCGATCCGTCGGCCTGGGTCCAGGCCCACTGGTCGCCATGCTTGCCCGCGGCCGACACCACGACAAAATGGCTTGCACTGGATGGCTGGACAAGCAGCTGGTCCTTGGCCACCGGCGCGGCGTTGAGCGCGCTCGAGGCGCAGGCGGCCAGCAGCAGCACGGAAAGTCGACGGCTAATCATGATTGGCATCCCCCGCAAATGAGCGAGCGGAATGCGACGCCTGCTGGCGGCATGCAAGCCAGGTTCGACAAATCGGCGAATGGCGGGAGAAGGTGGGGATGTCTGTGCTCGCTTGTCCCCCGGACAAGCTGCGCGCGAACATTCTGTTGCCCGGCTCCGCGTTTTGGTGGTCGGCCCGGTCAACAACCCGGCGTCGGCGCATCAAAAAAAGGTCCGGAGGATTCTGTTGCCCGGCTCCTCCGGAGGCCGCTGGAATCCCCTTCTGTTGCCCGGTGGGGTCCGACCGCGCTTTTGTCTTTGTAACCTAGGCCGTTAGGCCATCAGTTACGCAGCAATTGCGAGTGCTTCGTTATCGTTAGCACTTGTGGTGATGAACGGTTTTACGGCTCATTCAGGCCGGC
>JBDSNQ010000041.1:0-18462 GCA_039915275.1 Sphingomicrobium sp. | reverse complement strand
CGACCATGGCTAGCGCCGATTTCTCCGAGGACAGCGAGGAGAAGCGCCCGACGGTCCAGGTCGGCGACCCATTCACCGAGAAACTACTGATCGAGGCCTGCCTTGAGCTGATGGCCAGTGACGCGATTGTCGCCATCCAGGACATGGGCGCGGCGGGGCTGACCTCCTCGTCGGTCGAAATGGCATCGAAGGGCGGCGTCGGGATCCGGCTCGACATGAACATGGTGCCGTGCCGCGAAACCGGCATGACGCCCTACGAGATGATGCTGTCAGAATCGCAGGAGCGGATGCTGATGGTGTTGAAGCCCGGCCGCGAGGGCGAGGCCGAGGCCATCTTTCGCAAATGGGAACTCGATTTCGCGGTGATTGGCGAGGTGACCGATACCGGCCGCATGGTGCTCGAATGGAACGGCGAGGTCGTCGCCGACATCCCGCTCGACCCGCTGGCCGACGAAGCGCCGCTGTACGAACGGCCCTACACCAAACCCAAGCCGCCCGAGCCGCTGACCGACGTGCCCGAAAGCACCGACATCGCCGCCGACTTGCTCAAGCTGATGGGCTCGCCCGCGCTCGCCTCGCGCCGCTGGGTGTGGGAGCAATACGACCAGTCGGTCGGCGCCGACACCGTCCAACGCCCCGGCGGCGACGCCGCGGTAGTCCGCGTCCACGGCACCAAAAAAGCACTGGCGATGACCACCGACTGCACCCCGCGCTATTGCTTCGCCGACCCCTATGAGGGCGGCAAGCAAGCGGTCGCCGAAGCCTATCGCAATTTGTGCGCGGTCGGCGCCAAGCCGCTGGCAATCACCAACTGCCTCAACTTCGGCAACCCACAACGGCCCGAAGTGATGGGCCAGTTCGTCGGCTGCATCGAAGGCATCGCGGAGGCCTGCCGCGTCCTCGACTTCCCGGTCGTGAGCGGCAACGTCAGTCTCTACAACGAGACCAAAGCCGACGACGGCACGTCGACCGCCATCCTCCCCACCCCTGCGATCGGCGGCGTCGGCTTGCTCGACGATTGGGAAAAAAGCGCGACCATCGGGTTCAAGGCGGAGGGCGATAAGATTTATCGCCTTGGTCCGTCCCAGACCTGGAAGGCCTTAGGCAGGACCCTGTATCTCGAAGTTTGCCACGGCAGAACTGACGGGTCAGCTCCGCCGGTCGATCTTCAACAGGAGCGTAGGCTCGGTGAATTGATACGAAGGCTTATCGGCGAACAATTGGTCACTGCTGTCCACGATGTAAGCGACGGGGGCGCACTTGTTGCGGTGGTGGAGATGGCTCTCGCTGGCGACTTGGGCGCAGAGTTGCTGTCTAACTGGTCCGACGGCGTGTTCGACTGGTTCGGGGAAGGGCAGGGTCGATACATCGTGACAACAAAACATCAGGATGCGCTTGAGAACCTACTCAAAGGCCAAAATGTCCCGTTCGATCCTTGGGGTGACGTGACCTTCGAAAAAAGTGTTCAGCTTTGCGATTATGATCCTGCATCGCCAAATCGGATGAAAGTCACCCTCGCCGACCTCCGCGCGGCGCACGAGGGGTACTTCCCCAACCTGATGGGCGCCGACGCGGCGCTGGCTTGAGGTGGCATGAAGGCGGTTCCCAGCATCCCTTATTCGCTCCCGCTGATGAGCGACGAACTGCGCCTTGCCGCTGTCCGCGCGTTTCGCGAGGAGCTTGCCGGCCGGCACAGCTGCCGCATGTTCACCGACTCCGCCGTGCCTCGCGCGGTGATCGAGGAGGCGATCCTCGCGGCCGGCACCGCGCCGTCGGGGGCGAACCACCAGCCGTGGCATTTCGCCGTAATCTCGACCCCCGAGCTCAAGCATCGCCTCCGCCTCGAGGCCGAAACCGAGGAGACCGCTTTCTACGCGGGCAAGGCGGGTGGCGAATGGCTTGAAGCGCTTGCTCCTCTCGGCACCGACGAGAACAAGCATTATTTGGACGTGGCGCCGTGGCTGATCGTCGTTTTCGGCCAGCGCCGGGGCGGCATCGAACCCGGCGAAAAGCGGCAGAATTATTATGTCACTGAAAGCGTCGGCATCGCCTGCGGATTTCTCCTCGCCGCGCTCCACCGGGCGGGCCTCGCGACGCTTACCCACACGCCCTCGCCGATGGGCTTCCTCCGGCAATTGTGCGGCCGTCCTTCCGATGAAAAGCCGCTGATGGTGATCGTCGTCGGGCTCCCCGCGGAGGACGCGACCATCCCGCTCCATGCCACCCGCAAGAAACCGCTCGAAAGGATCGCGAGCTTCCTGTGAGCGGATGGCGAAACCGTCGATCCGTCGGACGTTGCGGCTACAATGGACTGAGGCTCGCGCGGACTTGACTTCGCGGTCGCGCCAACAATGCTGCGTACCAAGGGGAAAACGATGACACGCACGATTGCTTTGGCGACGCTGGTGGCGGGGACGCTCGACATTGCGTTCGCGATGATCCTGACTTTGATTTTCGGCCGCCACATCCCCGACATGCTGCGGTTCGTCGCCTCGGGGCCGTTCCCCGCCGCCACCGACATGGGCACCAGCGGCGCGATCCTCGGCCTCCTCGTCCACTTCGCGCTGATGGCGGTCATGGCGACGGTCTATGTGCTGTTCGCCAAGGCCCCTGCCCGCCGCCACCTGATCGACATGCCGTACCGAGCCGGCCTCGCCTACGGCGTCATTACCTATATCGTGATGAACCTGGTGGTCGTGCCGCTGCGCTTCGGCGCGTGGCCGCCCAAGCCCTTGTCGATCGCGACCCAGCTGTTCGCCCACATCGTCCTGGTCGGCATCCCCATCGCTTTGATCACCGCGCGGCAGCTACGTAGGCGGTGACCGCCGGTTACTCCGGCACCCCGCTGGCGCGGAAGCTGTCGCTCAAGGACGGCATGCGGGTGTGGTTCGTTGCGATGCCGGCGAGCGTGCTGGCTGAAATCGATATGCCGACGCTGGTGAGGCTGCCCGCGCCCGAGCCTGGCATCGACGCCGCGCACATCTTCGTCATCGACTACGCTGACATGGTCGCCAAGCTGGCGCTGCTGCGGCCGCTGATCGACTCCGCCGGGTTCGTCTGGGTCAGCTGGCCCAAGCGCGCGTCCAAAGTCGCGACCGACATCACCGAAGACCGCAGCCGCGACGCCGTCCTGCCCGCGACGGACTGGGTCGACGTCAAGGTGTGCGCGGTTGACGCAATCTGGTCGGGTTTGAAACTGGTGATCCGCAAGTCGGCGCGGGAGGTGCGACGCTAGATCCGCCCGAAATCCTGGTTGCTGGCCTTGCGCCCGAACGCGCCCTGCGGCGCGCGGGTGACCAGCGGATTGGTGGCTTTCTCGAACAAATCGATGGTTTCCTGGAACAGCCGGCGCAATTCGACCACGTCCTTGACCAGCTCATCGGGACGGCTGTGGGTTTCGATACACAGCCGCGCGGTCGATTCGATCAGCTCGGCAACCGCCGCCAGCGGCTCGGCGCCGAACTGTCGCGCTTCGCCTTTGAGCGTATGAGCCGGGATCACCAAAGCCGCGGGATTGCCCTCGTGCATCGCTTGCTCGATCTGGCTGACCGACTTGGTGCCGTCTTCGCGAAAATAGCTCAGGATGCGGATGAACCCCGTCCCCAATTCGGCGCGGTTATGCTCGAAATGCACCCAGTCGACGATGTCGGGCGCGCCCTCGCTGAGATCAATTCTGTCGCTCAATTTGCCGCTGCTCCAAATGTGCGGCCGACGCATGCCAGCCGCGGTCCCACGGCTTCGGAATAGCCCGGAAAGTGTAAAGACATGCTTAGCGGCGAGGGACTTAGCGCCAGCTTTACTTGCCGCGGTCGAGCTTGCTCGGCGCCGCATCGAACGGGTTGCGCGAGCTGCGGAACGACAGCCGCAGCGGCACCGGCCCAAGCTTCAGATCGCGACGAATGGCATTGACCAGATAGCGGCGGTAGCTGTCGGGCAGCTCGTCGGTGCGATTGCCGAACACGACGAAGCTCGGCGGCCGCGTCTTGATCTGGGTGATATAGCGCAGCTTGATGCGTTTGCCCTTGGGCGCGGGCGGAGGGTTGGTCTCGATTGCGGTCTCGAACCAGCGGTTGAGCTCGCCGGTGCCGACGCGGCGCGACCACGCCTCGCGCAACTCGAACGCGGCCTTCAAGATCTGGTCGATGCCCTTGCCGGTCTTGGCCGAGACGGTCAGCACCGGCACGCCCTTCAACTGCGACAATCCTTCCTCGAGCGCCGCCTTGATGCCGTTGAACAATGACGAGGCGTTGTCGGCGATGTCCCATTTATTGACCGCGATGATCAGCACGCGGCCTTCCTCGACCGTGGCGTCGGCGATCTTCAAATCCTGCACTTCCAGCCCGCGGGTGGCGTCGAGCAGCAGCAGCACGACTTCGCTGCGGTCGATCGAGCGGCGGGTATCGGCGACCGACATCCGCTCGAGCTTGTCGTCGACCTTGGCCTTTTTGCGCAGGCCCGCGGTATCGACCAGCCGCACCTTATTGCCCTGCCATTCCCACTCGACGGTGATCGAATCGCGCGTGATCCCGGCCTCGGGGCCGGTGATCATCCGCTCCTCGCCCAGCATGCGGTTGACCAAAGTCGACTTGCCGGCGTTGGGACGGCCGACGATCGCCAGCTTCAATGGCCCGCCCTCGGTCCTGTTGTCCTCTTCGGCTTCGCCTTCATAGCCCTCGACCAGCGGCCGCAGCGCCTCAAACAAATCGACGATCCCATCGCCATGCTCGGCGCTCATCGCGATCGGATCGCCCAGCCCCAATTTATAGGCCTCGATCCGCCCGGCCTCGCCGCCGCGACCTTCGGCCTTGTTGGCGGCGACGATCACCGGGGTTGCGCCGGTGCGCAGCCAACGCGCGATTTCCTCGTCGAGCGGGGTCAGCCCTTCGCGCGCGTCGATCAGAAACAGAGCGATGTCGGCGTCGCGCACCGCAGCCTCGGTTTGCTGCCGCATCCGGCCCGGCAGGGTTTCGGGCTCCTCGTCCTCATAACCGGCGGTATCGACGATGCGGAACTCGAGCCCGAGCAGGGTCGCGTCGCCTTCGCGCCGGTCGCGGGTGACCCCCGGCCGGTCATCGACCAGCGCCTGCTTCTTGCCGACCAGCCGGTTGAACAGGGTCGATTTACCGACATTGGGTCGGCCGACGATGGCGACAGTGGGGATTGGCATTGCTGCCCCCTAGCAGGCCCAATGCCCGGGAGGGAGAGGTTCGTTCGCTTACCTAAAGGCGCGCAAGTGCCCCTGGTCATCGAGGATATAGAGCGTCGAATTCGCGACCACCGGCGACAGCGTAATCGGAACGCCGATCGTGACCTGGCTCTGGAAGTTGCCGGTGACCGGATCGAAGTTGATCAAGGTTCCGTTGGACCCGACCAGGATCAGCCGCCCGCCGGCCAGGATCGGCCCGCGATAAGTGATCTGCCCGCGCTTGCTCTTGCTATGCTCGAACCGCGGCAGCTGGTTGATCCAGCGAACCTTGCCGGTGGCGCGGGCGACGGCGATCAGCTTGCCGTCGTCGGTGGCGACGAACACCCAGTCGCCGGCGACCCACGGCGTGGCGATGCCGGCGATATTGAGTTCCCACAAACGCTGGCCGCTGATCAGCTCGAGCGCGACCATCCGGCCGCCCTGGCCGATGGCGAACACCTGGCCATTGTCGATCACCGCATTGGCGTCGATGTCCGACAGCGACGAGACGCTGGTGCGGATGCTGGTCCGGGACAGCGTGTCCTGCCACACCAGGCGGCCGTTCTCATAGCGGTAGGCATTGAGCTCGCCCGACGAGAAACCGGCGACGACGGTACCCTGCCCGAAGGCGGGCGAGCCGGTGCCGAACACGCCGGCGATCTCGAGCGACGCCGCGTTCGACCAATTGGTCGTGCCGTCCGCCGCCTTGAGCGAATAGATCTGATTGTCCTGGCTCATCACATAGACTGTATCGCCGACCACGGTCGGCGCGCCGCGCAGCGGTCCGCCCGGACGCACTTGCCAAATGACGCCGCCGTTGCGCTGGTCGAGCGCGGCAACGAAGCCGAGCCCGTTGGTCGCGTAAATCCGGCCATTCTCGTAGGCGACGCCGCCGCCGTAGAGCGACGAGCTATTGCCTTTCTCGGTGCCGAACTGGCTTTCCCAGACCTTGCCGCCGGTCTGCGCGTCGAACGAGCGCACGGTGGCGTTGGTGTCGATGGTGTAGATCCGGCCGCCGCCAACCACCGGTGATGAAGCGAGCCGCCCGCCGACCGTGCTGCCATAGCCGATCGACACGCTGAACGCCTGGCCCAGGCTGGTGCCGAGCGCGAGATGGCCCATAGACTTCGATGCATTGCCGCCCGCCTGCGCCCAATCGCTGTTGGCGACCGGCGCCGGCAAAGCCATCGGCAGCGCCGCGGTGTCCGGATCGACCGCCGCATCATTCTCGGTCATCAGCACCGCCACCCGCTGCCCGAGCACCGGCGTCTTGGGGCCGCCCTTTTTGAGGATGCCGCAGCCGCTCGCAGCCATGGCGGCGATCAGCAGCATGGCAATCTTGGTCTTGGTCCGAATCATATTCTTCTTCATTCCTATTGGGCGGGTGCGGGTAGCGATGCGCTCGCGTCGACCCCAAAGGTGCCGGCGATCTGCACCGCCCGCGAGCGGATCGATTCCGGCACTTGATGATCGGCGGCGACGGCCGCGAACAGCCGCCCCGCTTCTACCCGCTTGCCTTGCTTGATCATCGCCATGGCGGTCAGCTCTCCGGCGCTTCCGAACCACGGCTTGCCGGGCTTGGCGAGCGGCGCCATGCGCGCAATCACCTGGTCGGGCTTGAGACTGTCGAATTCCAACATTGTGGCGCGGATCAGGCCGAGGTCGCGATAGGGCGCCGGCAGCCCGCTGTCGTTGGCCGCCTGATTATATTTGGTGATGGCCAGCGGGCGGTCGCCCTGCTCGAGCGCGACCGCGGCCCGGGTGAACAACGCCGACGCGCGAACCGCGTCGGTGGCGCCATCCGTGACCAGCGTATCCAGCCGCTGCGGCACCGTCGCCAGCTTGCCGGAGCCGATATCGGCATAGACCTGGGACAGCGCCTCGGAATCGGTGGCGGCGTCGGCTTTCTGCTTGTTCTGCCAATAGAGCCAGCCGCCGACCGCGGCGAGCAGCAGGACCACCGCTGCGATCCACAGCGGGGCATATTTGCGCGCCATCGATTGCAGCTGGTCGCGGCGAAGATTCTCATCGACCTCGCGAAGAAAGGTTTCACCGGTGTCCGGGGTAAGCGCCAAGACGTGCCTCAACTCATATCATCAGGAAAGTTCGCTGCCGGCGGCTTCCTTCCCCACCACAGATGAACGGAAGCTGGCAGCGCCGCGTCTAGCGGGTCAAGCGGCAAAGGCAAAGGGTCAACTGCCCTTAGGCTTGTAGGTCTGCTCGGCCGTCGGGAAAGCGCGCGAACGGACCTCGGCGGCATAGGTCGCGGCGGCTTCGCCGATGCGGGTGGCGAGGTCATCATAGCGTTTGACGAAGCGCGGGGTGCGCTCGAACAGCCCCAGCATGTCTTCGGTTACCAGCACCTGACCGTCGCACTCGGCCGAGGCGCCGATGCCGATCACCGGAGCGCCGACGGTTTGCGCAACCTTGGTCGCGATCTCCTCCAGCACCCCTTCGACCACGATGCAAAACGCGCCGGCCTGGTCGACCGCCTTGGCGTCGGCGAGGATCTTGTCGGCTTCCGCCTGGCCGCGTCCCCGCGCGCCATAGCCGCCGAGCACGTTGACCGCCTGCGGGGTCAGCCCAACGTGGCCAATCACCGGAATGCCGCGCTCGGTGAGGAAGCGGATGGTCGGCGCCATCGCCTCGCCGCCTTCCAATTTGACCGCCGCGCAACCGCTTTCCTTCATCACTCGGCTGGCCGAGGCGAACGCCTGTTCGGGCGAGCCTTCGTAGCTGCCGAACGGCATGTCGACCGCCACCAGCGCGTGCCAGCTGCCGCGCACCACGGCGGCGCCGTGCGCGCACATCATCTCCAGTGTCACCGGGATGGTCGAGGGCAGGCCGTAGATCACTTGGCCGAGGCTGTCGCCGACCAGCAGCATGTCGCAATGCGGGTCGAGCAATTGCGCCATCCGCATTGTGTAAGCGGTCAGCATGACGAGCGGCTCGGGCGTAACGCCGTCGGCTTTCCGCGCCCGGATCGCCGGCGCGGTCATGCGCTTGCCCGGCACCGGCGTCGGCGTCGCCCGGCTGGTATCGCTGTCGTAAGTGATCTTGGACATGGGCGGCCTTTAGCTGGGCTAAGCTACCGTAGCCACTCCCGTTGGCGCGAATGGCGGGCGAACCAGAAGATGGTCCAGGTCAGTGCGGTCACCACCAGCGCCACGATCAAATCATTGGCCGACATATTCTCGCGCAGCTTGGTGACCGCGAGCAGGCCCGCCAGCCACAGCAGCACCGCCGCCAGCGAGACCATCAGCAGCGGGTCGGCGAGCTTTTTGCGCAGCACCAGCATCACGGTTCCGGCGAGCCCAATCCACACCGACACCGCGTTGGCGGCGACCACCCACATCGGCTCGGCCAGATAAGCGGCGCGCTGGTCGAGCGGCATCGCGGCCGGATCGGCCAGCACGTGCATCAGATACATCACGCAGCCAAAGGCCATGAACAGCAGTGAGGCGACCGCCGCCGGCATGAACCAGGCGCCAAGGGGTCGCGGCTTAAACTCGTCATCCATGTGAATTTCCTGTTGTATTGGTCGCGCTGGAGCGTGCTCCGGATGCGATGTGAGCGCAAGGCGCGGCGGCGAACGTCTTCAAAACGACACGCAAAAGGTATAGGCGCCCAGTTGCTAATCGCGACCGAGTCGAACCCGCGGACCCGAGACCAGCGCGTCCCAATTCGCCTTTTCGGCCCCTCACGAGACAGCACCACTCCCGCCGAGGAGATGCAATGCAGGCGACCGCACATCGGGGACATGGGCCTCTATTGAAGATCCTCGTCGCCGCGTTGGGCCTGCTTTGCCTGTCATGGCCGGCAGCCGCCAAGGAGCCATCCCTTCCGGCCAGCTTCCAGGCACGCGAAATCGCCACCAATGGCGCCACCATCCATGTCCGCTTCGGCGGCCTCAGGAGCGGCCCGGCGGTCATTCTGCTCCACGGCTATGGCGAGACCGGCGACATGTGGGGGCCGCTCGCGGCTGACCTCGCGCGCGACCATTTCGTTATCGTTCCCGACCTGCGCGGGCTCGGCCATTCGTCCAAGCCGGCCGGCGGCTACGACAAGAAAACCCAGGCCGGCGACGTCGTCGGCGTGCTCGACGCGCTCAAGGTCACCCGCGCCGACCTCATAACCCACGATATCGGCAACATGGTCGGCTATGCTTTCGCCGCGCAATATCCGGCGCGGGTCACGCGCTTTGCGTTACTCGATGCGCCGCTGCCCGGCGTCGGCCCGTGGGAGGAGATCCTCAAGAACCCCCTGCTGTGGCATTTCCGCTTCGGCGGCCCCGACATGGAGCGCCTGGTCAAAGGCCGCGAGCGCATCTACCTCGACCGCTTCTGGAATGAATTTTCGGCTACACCAGCGAAGCCGCCCGGGTGCATTATGCCCGGCTCTACGCCCTGCTCGGCGCGATGCACGCCGGCTTCAGCCAGTTCGCCGCCTTCGACCAGGACGCCAAAGACAATCAAACATTCCTGGTGAACGGCAAGCTCACCATGCCGGTGCTGGCGATCGGCGGCGAAAAGTCCTTCGGCCCGACCATGGCCGCAGTCATGCGCTTCGCCGCCAGCGATGTGACCCAGGCCGTGATTCCCGATTCCGGCCACTGGCTGATGGAAGAACAACCCACCGCCACCGTCGCCGCAGTGCGTGCCTTTCTCGATGCCCCAACCAAGCCCAAAGGAGACGGCCAATGACTACGATCACCACCCAGGACGGCACCCGGATTTTCTACAAGGACTGGGGGCCGAAGACCGCGCAGCCGATCGTCTTTCATCACGGCTGGCCGTTGAGCGCCGACGACTGGGACAACCAGATGCTGTTCTTTCTTGGGCAGGGTTTTCGAGTCATCGCCCATGACCGGCGCGGCCACGGCCGCTCCAGCCAGACCTCCGAAGGCAATGAGATGGACACTTACGCCGCCGATGTCGCCGAGCTGGTCGCCCATCTCGACCTCAAGAACGCAATCCACATCGGCCATTCGACCGGCGGCGGCGAAGTCGCGCGCTACGTCGCCCGCGCCGAGCCGGGTCGGGTCGCCAAAGCGGTACTGGTCGATGCGGTGCCCCCAATCATGGTCAAGAGCGAAACCAACCCCGGCGGCCTGCCGATGGAGGTGTTCGATGGCTTCCGTTCGGGGCTGGCCGCCAATCGCGCGCAGCTCTACGTCGATGTGCCGACCGGGCCATTTTACGGCTTCAACCGCCCCGGGGCGAAGATCAGCCAGGGCCTGATCGACAATTGGTGGCGGCAGGGCATGATGGGCGGCGCCAAGGGCCAGTACGACTGCATCAAGGCCTTCTCCGAAACCGATTTCACCGACGATTTGATCGCGATCGAGGTGCCGGTGCTGGTCATCCACAGCGAGGACGACCAGATCGTGCCTTATGCGGATTCGGCCCCGCTGGCGGTCAAGCTACTCAAAAACGGCACGCTCAAGACCTTCAAGGACTTGCCGCACGGACTGTGCTCGACCCATCCCGAGATCGTCAATCCGGTGCTGCTGGCGTTCATCCGCGGCGAACCGGTCGAAGGGACGACGGAAACCCGGATCGCCGAGCCCAGCCAGCCCGCCATGGCTTGACCGGGCCGGCCATGGCCCTCGGTTTTTGCGCGCAGATCGTCTAGACCGAGGGCATGGCCGAACCACCAGGACCGCCGGGGAGCCGGACCGAGATCCCGTCGCTGTTCCGCGATGCCCGCCGCGGGCAAATGTATCCGCTACTTACCCCGGCCGAAATCGATCGGCTGCGGCGGTTCGGTAGGCCGCGCGCGTTCACTCCGAACGAGGCTCTGGTGCGCTCCGGCGAGGCGGGCCACGGCCTGACGCTGATCCTGTCGGGCGAGGTCGAGATCACCCAGCATAAAGATGGCGGCGAGCAGCGCCTGATCGTCACCCACGTCGCCGGCTCCTTCATGGGCGAGCTGGCCCAATTGTCGGGTAAGCCGGCGCTGATCGACGCCACCGCCAAGGGCGCGGTGGACGCAATCGTCATCCCGCCCGACCGGTTGCGCGCGCTGCTGGTCGGCGAGGCCGAGCTCGGCGAGCGGATCATGCGGGCGCTGATCCTGCGCCGCGTCGGGCTGATCGAGATTGGCGCCGGCGGCCCGGTAATTGTCGGCGCGGAAGGCAATGTCTACGTCCTCCGGCTGGAGAATTTCCTGTCGCGCAACGGCCACCCGCACCAGCGTCTCGACCCCGACGCGGACGCCGACGCCAAGGCGCTGATCGAGCGTTTCCGGGTCGCGCCCGAAGAGCTGCCGATCGTGCTGTGCCCGGATGGTCGGCTGCTGCGCAATCCGACCGAGGGCTCGCTCGCCCGCTGCCTCGGCATGGTCGGGCCGATCGACCCCGACCATCTATTCGACGTGGCGGTGATCGGCGCCGGCCCCGCCGGCCTCGCCACCGCAGTCTATGCCGCATCGGAAGGGCTCGACGTGCTGGTGCTCGATTGCCGCGCCTTCGGTGGCCAGGCTGGGGCCTCGGCACGGATCGAGAATTACCTCGGTTTCCCGACCGGCATCTCGGGCCTGGCGCTGATGGCCCGGGCGTTCAACCAGGCGCAGAAATTCGGGGTCGAGATGGCGATCCCCGACGAAGCGGTGAAGCTGGAATGCGATGATAGCGGGGGGTGCCGGCGCTTGCGTCTGGCCAATGGCGAGCGCCTGCGCGCCCGCGCCATCGTGTTGGCCACCGGCGCCCGCTATCGCCGCCTCGAAGTCGCCAATCTCGAAGCGTTCGAGGGTACGTCGGTCCATTATTGGGCCTCCCCGCTCGAAGCCAAATTGGTCGCCGGGCAGAACGTCGCTTTGGTCGGCGGCGGCAACAGCGCCGGCCAGGCGACCGTGTTCCTCGCCGGCCATGCCGCCCACGTCACCTTGCTCGCCCGCCGCCCGCTGGCCGAGAGCATGTCGGCCTATTTGGTCGAGCGGATCACCGGCCTCGCCAATGTCGAGGTCGTCACCGGAGTCGAAATTTCGCAGCTCGAAGGCAGCGACCACGCTCTCGCATCAATCTGCTGGCGCGACCGCATCAGCCACGCCGAAACGCATCGTCCGGTCCGTCATTTGTTCCTGTTTATCGGTGCCGACCCCAACACCGACTGGCTGGCGGGATCGGGGCTCAGCCTCGATCCGCGCGGTTTCATCCTGACCGGACCCGAGGCGCGCGCCGGATGCCTGCCGCTGGAGACCAGCCGGCCCGGGGTGTTCGCGGTTGGCGACGTCCGCGCCGGCTCGGTCAAACGGGTCGCGGCTTCGGTCGGCGATGGCGCCCAGGTGGTCGCCGCGCTGCACAATTATCTCGCCGATGAGCCCGCAATCGCTGAGCAACCGGCGGCGATGGAGCCAGCCCGGGCTTAGCCTTCGATGATGACCTTGGTGCCCATGCTGGTCAGGCCGTAGAGCCGTTCGGCGAATTTGAGCGGCAGGCGTACGCAGCCGTGGCTGGCGGGATATCCCGGGTTGGGCCCGGCGTGAAAGGCGATGCCCTTGGCGTCGTACATCTGCATGAACGGCATCGGCGCATTGTCATATTTGCGACTGTGGCCGAGCTTTTGCTTGTTCATCACCACCCAGAAACCGAGCGGGGTCGCGCGGCCCTTCTTGCCGCTGGAGATGGTGGCGACGCCGACCAATTGGTCGCCGCGATAGACGTAGAACAGCTGGGTCAACAGATCGATCACGACCCGCGTCTCGCCGCTCTCAGGGATCGCCGCGGCCCAGCGGAAGTCGCCTGGGCGCAACGCCAGCGGCCCGAACGCGGCGCGGGCATCGATATGGGCCTGGGGCGCGTTGCCCTGGGTCCAGCGATACGGCAGCGGGGTCGGCTCGGCGTACTGGATCGGCGGCGGCGCGACCCGCTGCGGCATGGTCGAGCAGGAAGCGAGCGCGCCCATCGCTCCCGCGGCGAGGAATAACCCTATTCTT
The DNA here is from genome assembly GCA_039915275.1 of Sphingomicrobium sp. Lineage (GTDB taxonomy): Bacteria > Pseudomonadota > Alphaproteobacteria > Sphingomonadales > Sphingomonadaceae > Sphingomicrobium. The sequence goes on along the minus strand of JBDSNQ010000041.1, from coordinate 5,342 downwards.
CTCATCACGACTCCCGACGATCTACGATTAGCGTAAATGCACAGCGCAAAGCTAACGCCGGGTCAAGTCATGACCCGGCGTTAAACTTTTGTTTACCAAGGATTAAATTACGCCGCGCCAGCTTTAGGTGACGGCGTCGATGACCGCCTGGATGACCCGCGTTTGCGGATCGACGCGGTAGATGTTGCCGTCGGCGTAGCGATATATGTTGTCCGCCGTATCGGCATATTGGTCACGATACGCAAAAGGCACGTTGTACGCATCGTAGCCCGCCGGAAGCATCTGGCCGACGCCGAAGCTCTGGCCGGTCAACAGCGCGGCGATCGCTTCGACCGTCTGGGTCTTGGGATCGATCTGGTAAATCCCGCCATTGGCGTAGCGATAATCGAACCCGTCTTGCGGATAATAGAGGTCGCTGTAGAGCGGCGGGACGGCGTAGCCGGTAAAGCCTGCCGGCACCGGATAGCCAACCGCGAAACCGTCGTACGAGACCGGGATCGCGCTCTCGATCACCCGCGTCCGCGGATCGACCCCATAGATGGTGCCGTCGTCATAACGGTACATCCTGCTCGGCGTGTCGGCGTAGCTTGTGCGATAGGCGTAGGGCACGTTGTACGCGTCATAACCCATCGGCAGCTGCTGCCCGATGCCGAGGTTCTGGCCCGACACCAGCGCCACCAGCGCCGACACCAATTGGGTCGTCGGATCGACCTGGTAGATGCCGCCATTGGCATATTGATAATTATAGCCCGGATCGGCGTAATAGAGATCCTGGTAGCCGTAGGGCACGCCGTAGGTGGGATAGCCGAAACCGGCGTAGGTCGGCGCCGGATACCCCACCGAATAGCCGCCGTACGATACCGGGTACGCGCTCTCGATCATTCGCGAATAGGGATCGACGTGGTAGATCATGCCATTGTCGTAGCGGTACCAATTGTCGGCCGTGTCGTAATATTGATCGCGATAGCCGTAGGGCACGTTGTAGACGTCATAGCCAATCGGCAATTGCTGCCCGACGCCGAAGTTCGACCCGGTGAGCAAAGCCACCACCGCCTGGATCAACCCCGTGTTGGGATTGACCTGATAGATCGCGCCATCGCCGTAGCGATAGTTGTAGTCCGGCGTGTCGTAATAGAGGCTCTGATAGCCGTAGGGGACGTTATAGTTCGAATAGCCGTAGGGCAGCATTTGCCCTGCCCCGAACGCCCCGCCCAACAACGGGAATAGCCCCGTCACCAGATTATTGTCGCGGTTGAGCTGGTACAGATAGCCGTCGTTGCTATTGTAATTGTAATAGCTGTTCGGCGCGCTGCTATATTGCGAGCTGTAACGCTGCGCCGCAAAATCGTTGTACCAAGTCTGGCTGACTGCCTGGGTCGCGAGAGCCTGGGGGTTTAGGCGCTGCCCGACCTCGGCCTGCGGGCGGCGCATGCGAGCGCCGTCGAACTGCGCGCGCTCGGTCGTGCGGGCGTCGAACTGCGCCGAGCGCCGATCCACGCGCTGCTGCATTCCGGCGAAGCGATCGGCCTTCCGCTGCTGCTGGATCTGCTGCTTGAACGCGTGATTGCCGCCTTCCGCGCGCTGGATATTGGGCTGGCCGCGGAATTCCGGAGCCCGCGCCTGCTGCTCGACGCGGTTGGGCCGGGCGAAGCGCTCGGTCCGGACCTGCTGCTGGCGCATCTGCCGCTCGGGCCGGGCGCGTTGCTCGATCCGCTGCTGCTGAAACACCTGTCGATCCGGCCGGCTGCGCTGCTCGACGCGCTGCTGCTGGAACACCTGCCGCTCGGGCCGCGCACGCTGCTCGACCCGCTGCTGTTGCGCCGGCGCCTGGTCCTGTTGGCGACCGCCGCCATGCTGCCTGGGCTGCTCCTGCTGCTGCGCGGGCTGGGCCTGCTGCGCCTGGGGCGCGGCCTGGTCCTGGTTGCCGTGATGTCCGCCGCGTTCGGCCTGGGCCGGGGCGGAAATCGCGATTGCCGCAACGGCGGCCATCAAAATGGTCCTGTTCATTGCTTTTTCCTGGAAACGTTCAGTTCGGTCCGACTTTGCCAAAAATCGCATGATTACAATATGAACGCGGCGCGATAATGGGCCCAAACGCGGCTATTCAGCGCGTCCCCGGCTCGATTCAGCGTAAGCCCGCCGCGGCTCAGCCAAGCGGCTTGACGTGAACGCTTTTGATGTTGGTGAATTCGCGGATGCCGAACGCCGAGCATTCGCGGCCGTAGCCCGAATGCTTGACCCCGCCGAACGGCATGCGCGAGTCGGAGCGGACATTCTCGTTGACGAAGCTCATGCCGGCCTCGAGTTCCTCGGCCGCGATGCGCCGGCCGCGGTCGATGTCGCCGGTCAGCACGCCCGAGCCGAGGCCATATTCGCTGGCGTTGGCGATGCGGATGGCGTCGGCCTCGTCGTCGGCGGCGATGATCGCCGCGACCGGACCGAACACTTCCTCGTCATGCGCCGGCTGGCCCGCGCGGACGTCGGCCAGCACGGTCGCCGGATACCAGGCTCCCGGCCGGTCGGGCACTTCGCCGCCGAGCAGCAGCCGCGCGCCATTGGCGATGCTCTTAGTGACCTGGGCGTGGATATCGTCGCGTGCTGTCACGCTCTGCAACGGGCCGAATTTGGTCGCCGCGTCGCGCGGGTCGCCCATGGCGAAGCCGCGCATCGCCTCGACCATCGCCGCCTCAAACTTTACTAGCACTTCGCGGACGACGATGAAGCGCTTGCCGGCGATGCAGCTTTGGCCGCCGTTGACCATCCGAGCCGTCGCGCAGACCTTGGCGGCGGCGGTGATGTCGGCATCCTCGAGCACGACGTATGCGTCCGACCCGCCGAGCTCGAGCACGCATTTCTTGAGCACGCCCGCCGCCGCGGTGGCGACGCTTTTCCCCGCCGCCACGCTGCCGGTCAAAGTGACCGCCGCAACATGCTCGCCCTGAATCAGCGCCTTGACCTCGCTGCTCGGCAACAACAGCGTGCGGAACAGGTCGCGCGGCACGCCGGCCTCATGGAACACGCCCTCGATCGCCAGCGCGCAGCCGGGCACGTTGCTGGCGTGCTTCAGCAGCGCGCCATTGCCGGCCATCAGCGCCGGCGCGGCGAAACGGAACACCTGCCAGAAGGGGAAATTCCACGGCATCACCGCCAGCACGACGCCGAGCGGATTGAACGTAATGAACGCTTCCGGCCCGCCGATATCGACCGGCTCGCGCGCCAGATAGCCCTCGGCATGGTCGGCGAACCAGTCGCATTGCAATGCGCATTTCTCGATCTCGGCGCGGCCTTCGGTCAGCGTCTTGCCCATCTCTTCGGTCATTAAAGCGGCAAACTCATCGCTCCGCCGCCGCAGCACCGCCCCCGCTGCACGCATCAGTGCCGCGCGGTCGGCGAAGGACGTCCGCCGCCATTTGAGAAACGCCGCATGCGCGGCAGAGGCGGCGGCTCGAGCGTCGTCAATCGAGTGTGTCGGATAGGTGCGCCCAGCCGCGCCAGTCGCCGGGTTGACCGCCTGCATCATCCGCTCCCTTGGCTGGCCGTGGGCTTAGTCACGAACCGCCCGCGGGTCGATCCTGTTCCGGTGGATGTGATCAGTGGTGCATTTCACCCTTGGCGATCGCCAGATGATGGCGCTGGTGGTGGACGCCTTCGGTCAGAGATCCGTAGAAACCGAGCGCGCGGATGCGGGCTTCGGCCCGGGCGTCGGCGCCGGTCAGGGTCAGCGCGACGCCGTTGTTGATGTCCACGACCGTGGCGGTCTCGCCGGTGTCGCCGACCATGCCGGCGTGCATCCGGACCATGCGCCCGATCGACGCCTGGACCCGCGGATCGGCGCTGGTGACCGCGAACCGCGCGCCGCCCGGCACCGGCGTCGCCACGACGTCGGATCGCAAGGTCACATTGTCCATGTCGAGCAGATGGTCACGCAGCGCGCCGATGTTGATCCTCGCCCAGTCGGTCGCGGGGTCGGCTTCGAGCCGCGCCGTGACCTCGGCGATGGCAGCGAATGCGCTCTGCCCGGTTTCGTTGAGCGCCGCGCCGTTCGCCGCTGGCGCCATGCCGCTCATCTGTCCGTGCTGATGCTCCTGGGCGACGACTGGAACCGCGATGGCGGCGGCGACGATGACGACGATGGCGATTTTCATAGGGTCCTCCGGGCCTGTGCGGCCCACGACTTGCCCTGCTGTGTCGACTCCTGCCATGATCGCTATCATGTTGGATGTGATCGAAGCGCTGGGCAGCTTGTTCTCGAAAGAGATGCCGGCAGAGACCGGGACGACGCTGTTCCATCGCGGCGACGCGGTGCGGAACCTCTACGCCGTCCGCTCCGGCTGCGTGCATCTCCAGCGCATCTCGGAAAATGGCGCGGCGGCGGTGATGCAGCGCGCGGACGCCGGGGCGCTGCTGGCCGAAAGCTCGATCTTCGCCAACAATTATCACTGCGACGCGATGGTCGTCGCCGACGCCCGCCTCGGCCGGGCCGACATCACGCGCGTGCGCCGGGCGATCAAAGCCTACCCCGAGCTGCTCGAAGCGCTGACGCGGCACCTCGCCGGCGAAGTCAGGCGGACCCGCGAACGGATTGAGATCCTGTCGCGGCGCACGGTCGCCGAGCGGCTCGATACCTGGCTCGCCTTCAACGGCGGCGCTTTGCCCCCGCGCGGCGCGCGGCGCCCGATCGCCGACGACATCGGCGTCAGCCCCGAAGCCTTCTACCGCGAGCTGCAACGGCGACGGCGGACTTCAGACCCCGGTCCTTACTCCCACTCGATCGTGCCGGGCGGTTTCGAGGTATAGTCATAGACCACGCGGTTGATGCCGGGGACTTCGTTGACGATTCGCGTCGCCACTCGCGCCAAAAACACCGCTTCGAACGGGTAGATGTCGGCGGTCATGCCATCGACGCTGGTCACCGCCCGCAACGCGCAGACATTATCGTAGGTGCGGTAATCGCCCATCACGCCGACCGTGCGCACCGGCAGCAGCACCGCGAACGCCTGCCAGATGGCATCGTACAGCCCGGCGTTGCGGATTTCCTCGAGGTAGATGGCGTCGGCCTTGCGCAGGATATCGCAACGCTCTTCGGTCACTTCGCCGGGGATGCGAATGGCGAGCCCCGGCCCGGGGAACGGGTGGCGCGCGACGAACGCCTCGGGCAGGCCGAGCTCGCGGCCAAGCACGCGGACCTCGTCTTTGAACAGCTCGCGCAATGGCTCGACCAATTGCATGTTCATCCGCTCGGGCAGGCCGCCAACATTATGATGGCTCTTGATGGTTACGCTCGGCCCGCCGGTGAACGACACGCTCTCGATCACGTCGGGATAGAGCGTGCCCTGGGCGAG
>JBDSNQ010000128.1:0-17509 GCA_039915275.1 Sphingomicrobium sp. | reverse complement strand
TGCGGTTTATTCAACCTGTCGCGAACATCGACAAACAGGGGAATGGTGCCCAGGAGAGGACTCGAACCTCCACGCCCTTGCGAGCGCCAGCACCTGAAGCTGGTGCGTCTACCAATTCCGCCACCTGGGCACAGATCGTTGGGATTTGCGGTAGGGGGCGGCGCTTAAGGGCGGCGCTCCTGCCTTGTCAACGCCGGAGACTCCCGTCGAAGGAGTTGCCGTCACTTGAGTCGCCCGGTTCAAAATCGAGGATGTCGCCGGGCTTGCAGTCGAGCGCGGTGCAGATCGCCTCGAGCGTCGAGAAGCGGATGCCCTTGACCTTGCCCGACTTCAACAGCGACAAATTGGCCTCGGTGATGCCGATGTCGGCGGCAAGCTCCTTGGAGCGCATTTTGCGCAGCGCCAGCATGACATCGAGGCGGACAATCACCGGCATCAGACGATTTCCCGCATTTCCGCCTCGATTTCGCGGGCGCGTTCGAGCAGCCGGGCAAGCAGGAACAACAGCAGCGTAATCCCGAGCGTCAGCAACTGGCGGAAGTCGAGGACCAAGGCGAAGCGGTGGGTTTGAATTGCCAGGCCTTCAACGAATGCAAATACGGTCGGGGCGAGCAGCCCGTAGAGCGCCAGCAGCAACAACCACAAGGCGAAGCTGCGAAAGCGGCTGATGACCGCGACCGAGAACAGCTCGCCCATTTCGATCAGCCGAAGCATTTGCGTCAGGCGCCAAAGCGCGGTGAGGAGCAATAGAACCGTGCCGCCGCCGACCATTCGCCCGACCGCAGGCGAGAGCTCGTGGAGGCGGTACTCGACGTGCGCCACGCCAAGCTGCAAGTCGAATAAAGCAGCGACATAGAGCAACGCCATTGCGGCGATCGCGACGAATACCCCCCAACGCAAACGCCGAGCCGCTCTGACAATGCCCTGATCCATGTCTCGCTTGACTTTCTTTCTGTAAAACGATATTTTCTTTTCATCATACAACAGACGAGCAGGAGCGGCAAGATGTTTGCATTGAAGACCCTATTGTGGAGCGGAGCGGGAGCCCTCGCCTTGGCCGGCGCGCTCGCTTTGGCCCACCCCGGCCACTCGCCACTCCCCGCGCCGGAGGTCAGTTTCAGCGCCGAGCCACAGACTCAGACCTTCGAGCTGTTCCGCGGGCAGCGGATGATACTTCAAGGCAGCGTCAACGGCACGGCGACCCCAATGATGCTCGACAGCGGTGCCGGCGCGACCGTCATCGATCGCGCTTTCGCCAACAGGATCGGGCTCAAGGGTAGCCAGAGCATTTCGGTTCGGGGTGCGTCTGGCGATGTTCCGGCACAGATCGCCTCCGGAGTCTCGCTTTCCGTCGGCGGGCTCAAATTGACCAAGCTCAGCGTCCTCATCCTCGATATGTCCGAAGTCGCCCGCGCCATAGGCCGCCCGATCCCGGTCGTACTCGGCCGCGAAGCGTTCAAGGCGGGCATCGTCACCATCGACTTTCCCGGGCGGACGATTCGCTTTGCGGACCGCGGCCGCTTCGTCGCGCCCCGCGATGCCACCCGTCTTGATGTTCAAGGTGCTGGCATCATTCCGCGAGTAAAGGTTTCGGTCGCCGGACTGTCGCCGATCGATGCCGATCTCGACATCGGCAATGGCGGCTCGGTTGTCCTGGCGCAAAGCTATTGGACCAGGCAGCCAGCGCTGGCTTCCCTGCGCCACGCCGAGAGCCAGAGCGGCGGAGTCGGCGGACAGAAGCTTGCCCGGCGGGTGACGCTGCCCGAGTTGCAATTCGCGGGCATGCGCTTTCAAGGCGTGCCAGCGACCCTCAATGAAGACCCGGCGTCGCTTCCGACCACCGGCGGCAATGTCGGTATCGAGCTATTGAAAGCCTTCGTCGTGACCCTCGATTTGTCCGGCGATGCGCTCTTTTTGCAGCCGACCGGCCAGACCCCACAGTTCGACCGGGAACGAGCCGGCGTCCGGACCGAACTTGCCGGCAACCGGCTCAAGGTCGCTTATGTCTCGCCCGACGGTCCAGCCGCCAAATCGGGGCTGAAAGTCGGTGACGAGATCGCCGCGGTTGATGGTCGCCTGGTCGACGCGAGCTATTACAGCCGCTCCGACTGGACCCGAGGCGATGCCGGTCGCGCGGTTGCGCTGAAGCGCATCGACGGTAGCGTCGTCACCGTAACCCTCGCCGACTATTTCTAACCGCCCGCCTCCTCCCGCTTGTCAACGGCGAGCGGGGGGAGCTAGGGCGGCGCCATGCTGGAACGCGCGCAAGAGCTGGTCACGGTGTTCGGCGGCAGCGGATTCATCGGCCGCTATGTCTGCGAAATGCTGCTCAAAAGCGGTGTCCGGGTGCGCGTCGCCGGCCGCAATCCGCGCGGCGCATATTTCATCCAGCCGCTCGGCCACGTCGGCCAATTGGGCTTCGTCCGCGCCGACATCACCAAGGCGGCCAGCGCCGCCCGCGCGGTCGCTGGTGCAAGGGCGGTGATCAACCTGCCCGGCGTCCTCAAGGGCCGCTTCGAGGCGGTACATGTGACCGGCGCGAGGCACGTCGCCGAAGCGGCGCGCGACGCAGGCGCGGCGGCGCTGGTTCATATCTCGGCGATCGGCGCCGATGCCCAGTCGCAGTCCGCCTACGGCCGGTCCAAGGGTGAGGGCGAGGCCGCGGTCCGCGCCGCCTTCCCGACCGCGACCATCATCCGCCCGTCACTGGTGTTCGGGCCCGAGGATCAGCTGACCAATCGGTTCGCGGGCTTGGCGGGCCTGCCGTTCTTGCCGGTGATCGCCCCGCGCACCCGCTTCCAGCCGGTCTATGTCCGCGACCTCGCCAATACGATCGCCAAGGCGGCGCTCGACCCCGGCCAATACGGCTGTTCGACATATGAGATCGGCGGGCCGCGGGTGATGACCATGCGTGAGCTAACTGAGGCGATCCTTGAGGCCAGCGGCCAGGCGACCGACCTTGTCGACATGCCCGATTTCGCAGCCTCCATGCTGTCGCGTTTCGGCTTTTTGCCGGGCGCGCCGCTGACCCGCGACCAGTGGTTGATGCTGCAGAGCGACAATGTCGTCGCGCCCGGCGCTCTCGGGCTTGAAGCGTTCGGGATTCGGCCGACGCCGCTCGGCGCGGTCGCCCACGAATGGCTGAGCCGCTTCCACAAAGGTGGGCGCTTTGCCGGCCGCCCAACCCATCAGACTGCGAGCCACTAGACGCCATGCCGATTCTGCTCATCGCGCTGATCCTCGGCATCGTCGAAGGCGTTACCGAATTCCTGCCGGTGTCGTCGACCGGCCATCTGATCCTCGCTAGCACGCTGCTTGGTTTTGACGCCGACAAATGGGCGGCGTTCAACGTCATCATCCAATTGGGCGCCATCCTCGCCATCGTCGTGCTCTATTGGCGCACTTTCTGGGCGGTGCTGGTCGGGCTGTTCGGGGGCCAGCCGATGTCGCTGCGCTTTGTCCGCAACATCCTCGTCGGCTTCCTGCCCTCGGCGGTGATCGGCTTCCTCTTGATCAACAATATCGAGGCGCTGCTTGGCAACGCGACGGTGGTCGCCTGGGCGCTGATCATCGGCGGCGTCGCCATCCTGATCATCGAGCGTTTTGCCAAGCCCGGCGAAATCGTCGGCGTCGCCGAAATGCCGCTCGGTCGGGTGATCGGGATCGGCTTCATCCAGTGCCTCGCCATGATCCCCGGCGTCAGCCGCTCGGGCGCGACCATCCTCGGCGGCCTGTCATTGGGGGTCGAGCGGCGCACCGCGGCCGAATTCAGCTTCTTCCTCGCCATCCCGACCATGCTCGGCGCGACCGTGCTCGAATTCGCCAAGCACCGCGATACGCTTATGGCCGGTGCCGGCGGGGTCGGCTTCGGTGCCGTCGCGGTCGGCTTCGTCGTCAGCTTCCTGGTCGCGATCGTCGTCGTGCGCGGTTTCGTCCATTACATCTCGCGCCACGGCTTCGCGCCGTTCGCCTGGTACCGGATCGTTGCCGGAGCAGCCGCACTGGTGTGGCTTGCGATGCGCTGATCATTCTCATACTTGAGTGATGCTAAGCTCTTATTCTATAAGGCGATGATCGAGTCTTTGAGGAGTAAAGCAATGCGCGCGTTCCAGCTCATTCTTCCGCTCGCCTTGGTCGCAAGCCCGGCCCTTGCCCAACCGCAACCCGCCGCCTCGCCCGAGACAATGGCGGTCCCGCCCGCGCTGACCGACCCGGCGACGGCCGACCGCCTCGGCGGCATGATGCAGGCGCTGTCGAAAGCGTTCCTCAACCTGCCGGTGGGTGAAATCGAGGCCGTCGCCGAAGGCCGCCCGGTGACCCGCGCCGACCGCGGACGGACGCTTGGTGACCTCGGCCGCCGGGACGACCCCAACTTCGAGAGAAACCTCAACCGCGACATCGAAGCGAGCCGCGCCACCGTCCAGGCCAGCATGAAGGCCTTCACGGCCGCGCTGCCAGCGGTCAACCGGAGCATCGCCGAAGCCCGCCGCGCGATCGAGCAAGCCACCGCCAACCTGCCCAGCCCGAATTACCCGAACCGCTGACGTCACCCCGGCCTTGAGCCGGGGCCCGCCTGTTCCTCAAACGAAGAAAACAAGGCGGGTGCCGGATCAAGTCCGGCATGACGAAAGTGCTGCCGTCTCCCTTGTTACGATCTCACGTCGCGCTAAAGCGGGGCTTGATGTGGCAGCTGTTCCAATTCCCTCTGTGTCCGTTCTCGCGCAAGGTCCGGCTGGTGCTGGCCGAGAAGGGCGTCGCGCATGAGCTGGTGCGCGAAAATCCGTGGGAGCGGCGCGACGAATTCATTGACTTGAACCCGGCCGGCGAGACCCCGGTAATGGTCGATCCCGAGGCCGGCATCACGCTCATCGGCAGCCAGCCGATCATCGAATATTTCGAGGAGACGGTCGAGCGCATGCCGATGGTCCACGGCAATGCCATCCACCGCGCCGAAATCCGCCGCCTTGCCGTATGGTTCGACGAGAAACTCTATCGCGAAGTGGTCGAGCCGCTGATGAACGAGCGCATGAGGAAGCGGCTGGTCAGCCGCGAATCGCCCGACACGCGGGTGCTGCGCGATGCCATGCGGATCGCCAACGGCCACCTCGATTATGTCGATTATCTGCTCGACCACCGCCGCTGGATGGCCGGACCCGGACTCAGCCTCGCCGACTTCACCGCCGCCGCGCATCTGTCGGTGGTCGATTACCTCGGCGCGCTCGACTGGCGCGGGCACAAGCAGACCAAGGATTGGTACGCCGTAATGAAGTCGCGCCCTTGCTTCCGGCCGTTGCTCGGCGAGCGCATGGAGGTGATCGTCCCCCCAGCGCATTATGACAAGGTCGATTTCTAGCGCGTCGGCGGTATTGTTTGCAGTTTGAAGCCCGTCACCCTGGTGCCGAAATCGCATTGGAACGAGCGGGGTTGCTTGCCGTCGTCGACGGTCCCCCAGACGATGATCTTGCTGATGCTGTGCTGTTCGACGTCGATGATGTGGACCGCGCCATATTGCGCCGCATTGGCCTCGCAGTCTTGCCTCGCCCGAGGTTGCAGATTGGCGTTACTCTGAGGGGTCCCGCGGGCGCTCTGGGCCGCCATGCCAACAGCACTGGCGGCCATACTTGCGACGCAGCCGTTGAGCGCGAACGCGCTTGCCAGCACAAACAGCGCCCGACTCATGCTGCCGTCGCCGCGACCAGATAATTGAGGCGCAGATCTTCGCTTAGATGCAACCCGCGTGTCGGCGACCAGGCGATGCCTTCGGTGTCGCAGCATTTCAGGCCGGCGGCGGCAAGCATCTGCTCGAGCCGCTCGGGCGGGATGAAGGCCTCGAAATCATGCGTGCCCTTGGGGATGCGGCCGAAGCCTTCGGCGAGCGTGATGGTCAGCAGTTTCGACCATTCGGTGCGGTTGGGGGTCGACAGGATCATCAGCCCGCCGGGCGCCAGCCGCTTGGCCAGCGCGGCGACGAACGCCTGCGGGTCGGCGACATGCTCGATCACCTCCAGCGAGGTGACGAGGTCGAACCGGCCGTCGAGATCCTCGACCGCGGAGGTGCGATAATCGATTTCCAGCCCCTGCCGCGCGGCATGGTCGCGAGCGACGGCGATCAGTTCGGGCGCGGCGTCGACCGCGGTGACATGCGCGCCCAACCGGGCGAGCGGCTCGGCCAGCAGCCCGGCGCCGCAACCCACGTCCAGCGCGGTTTTGCCTTCCAGCGGGCGTCGGCTGCACTCGTCCAATGACCAATGCTGGTTCACACGATCGCGGATGTATCCGAGCCGCACCGGATTGAGCTTGTGGAGCATCGCCGACGCGCCGTCCGGGTCCCACCAGTCGCCGGCCATCGCCCCGAAGTGCGCGGCCTCCTCAGCTACGATGCTTGTCTTCGCCATGCGCGCTTCCTAACAGGACCGCGCCTTTCACCCAAGGAGCCGCATGCCCCGTATCGTGATGAAATTCGGCGGCACGTCGATGGCCGGCATCGAGCGCATCCGCCACGTCGCCGAGCGGGTGCGGCGCGAAGCCGTCGACGGCGATGAAGTGCTGGTGGTGGTGTCGGCGATGGCCGGCGAGACCGACCGGCTGGTGCAATTGTGCCGCGAAGCCACCGCGCTCCACGATTCGACCGAATATGACGTTGTCGTTGCGAGCGGAGAGCAGGTCACCGCCGGGTTGCTGGCGATGACCCTCCAGAACATGGGCGTGAAGGCGCGCAGCTTCATGGGCTGGCAGCTGGTCCGCGCCTCGGGCGTCCACGGCAACGCCCGCGTCGACGCGGTCGAATCCGGCATGTTGGACGAGGCGCTGAAAAGCGGCATCGTCGCGGTCATCCCCGGCTTTCAGGGCGTATCCGACGACGGCCGGCTGGCGACGCTCGGCCGCGGCGGATCGGACACGTCCGCGGTCGCCATCGCCGCCGGGGTCAACGCCGACCGCTGCGACATCTACACCGACGTCGACGGGGTCTACACCACCGACCCCAGGATCGTCCCCAAGGCGCGCAAATTGGACGCGATCACCTTCGAGGAGATGCTCGAACTCGCGGGCGTCGGTGCCAAGGTACTGCAGACGCGCTCGGTCGGGCTTGCAATGCGCGAGAATTTGCCGCTCCGCGTGCTGTCGGCGTTCGAGGACAAGCCCGGAACGCGGGTCGTGGCGGAGCTTTCAGGAACGGACATGGAAAGAAACCAGATCGCCGGGATCGCCGCCGACAAAAACGAAGCGCGGGTGACGCTGACCGGCATCGCCGACACGCCGGGCATGGTCGCGGGAGTGATCAGCCCGCTCGCCGAGGCCGGCATTTTGGTCGACATGATCGTCCATGCGGCGACCCCCAACACCGGCTCCTCCGACCTCACCTTCACCGTGCCGCGCGCCAGCCTGGCGCAAGCGATGGCGGTGATCGAGCAGCGCCGCGGGGCGATCGGTTACGCCGCGCTGATCCACGACGATGCGGTCGCCAAGGTCAGCATCGTCGGCGTCGGCATCCGCTCCAACCCCGACCTCGCGTCGAAGATGTTCGAAACGCTGGCCGAGCGGAAAATCAATTTGCTTGCGGTGTCGTCGAGCGAGATCAAGGTCAGCGCGCTGATCGCCGAAGCCGAACTCGACCTCGCTGTGCGCGTCCTCCACACCGCGTTTGGATTGGATTCCGAATGAGCGCCGGACATGACCGCCTCAAGCAATTGATGCATCGCGGCACCGAATTCCTCGGCTGCGACATCGCGATCATGGGCGGGGCAATGAGCTGGCTCAGCGAACGCCATCTGGTCGCGGCGATATCCGACGCTGGCGGCTTCGGGGTGATCGCCTGCGGGGCGATGACCCCCGCCCTCCTCGACACCGAGATCGCGGAGACCAAGAAGCGGACGGGCAAGCCGTTCGGCGTCAATTTGATCACCATGCATCCGCAATTGACCGAGCTGATCGACACCTGCACCAAGCATGGCGTCACGCACGTCGTCCTTGCCGGCGGGCTCCCGCCCAGCGGCTCGATCGACCGCATCAAGAGCGGCGGGGCCAAACTGGTCTGTTTCGCCCCCGCGCTGAGCCTTGCCAAGAAACTGATGCGTTCGGGCGCCGACGCTTTGGTGATCGAGGGCATGGAGGCCGGCGGCCACATCGGACCGGTCTCGACCTCGGTGCTGGCCCAGGAAATCCTGCCATACGTCGCGCACGACATGCCGGTGTTCGTTGCCGGAGGCATCGGGCGCGGCGAAGCGATCGCCGCTTACCTCGAAATGGGCGCGGTCGGGGTCCAGCTTGGCACACGGTTCGTCTGCGCGACCGAGAGCATCGCCCACGCCAATTTCAAGAAAATGTTCATCCGCGCCTCGGCCCGCGATGCGATTCCCTCGGTTCAGATCGACCCGCGCCTGCCGGTCATCCCGGTCCGCGCCTTGAAGAACCGCGAGATGGAGAATTTCGCCGCCAAGCAGCGCGAGGTCGCCCAGAAGCTCGACGACGGCGCCATCGCCATGGCCGAAGCCCAGCTCCAGATCGAGCATTATTGGGCCGGAGCTCTGCGCCGCGCGGTGATCGACGGCAACGTTGAATCGGGCTCGGTGATGGCCGGCCAGTCGGTCGGCATGGTCACCCGCGAGGAGCCGGTCGCCGAGATCATCAAGGAGCTCGCCGACGAAGCCGCCGCCGCGCTGGAAAGCCGGGGTTAGCAGCTTCGGGGCCAATGGCGCCGCGTGGTCCCATCTGATAGCGCTTCCGCGATGCCGCAAGCCGCCGCCACTTCCGCCCGCGAGATCCTCACCGGGCTGCACGATATCATGGCCGCGCGCGGCAGCGCCCAATCCAAGCTCGACAAGGTCGTCGACCTCATCGCCGAGGCGATGAAGAGCGAAGTCTGCTCAATCTATCTGCTGCGCGACAACAAACTCGAACTGTTCGCCACCCACGGCTTGCGCAAGGAAGCGGTCCACGTCACTCGCCTGGCGATGGGCGAAGGGCTGGTCGGCGCCATCGCCGAGGAAAGCCGCATCCTCAACCTCGCCGAAGCGGCCAGCCATCCCCAGTTCGTCTATCGGCCCGAAACCGGCGAAGAGAGCTTTCACAGCTTCGCCGGAGTGCCGATCGTCCGCCTCGAAAGCCCGGTCGGCGTGCTGGCGGTGCAGCATGCCGACCCGCGCCGCTACGACGATGTCGAGATCGAGGCGCTGCAGACGGTGGCGATGGTGCTGTCGGAAATGATCGCCGCCGCGCGGCTGGTCGATGGCGCGCGCCGCGGCAGGATGCGCAGCGCCGGGCCGCTCCGCCTCTCCGGGCTCAAGCTGGTCGCCGGAATGGCCAAGGGCGAAGCTGTGTTCCACCAGCCCCGCGTGATCGTCGAGCACACCGTCGCCGAGGACACCGAGGCCGAGCGGGCGCGGGTCTATGCCGCTTTCCGCCGGATGCGCGAACAGATCGACACCATGACAAAGGAAGCCGAATTCGGCACCGTCGGCGAGCATCAGGAGATTCTCGAGACCTACCGCATGTTCGCCTATGACGAAGGCTGGTCGCGGCGGATCAACGAGGCGATCGACAGCGGCCTGACCGCCGAGGCGGCGATCGAGCGCGTCCAGCAGCGCACCCGCTCGCGGATGCGAGAGATCGACGACCCTTTGCTGCAGGAGCGGATGCACGACCTCGAGGACCTTTCCAACCGGCTGCTGCGGATCGTCTCGGGGCGGATGGGCACCGCCGCGCAAACCGGCCTGACCCGCGACACGGTGCTGATCGCCCGCAACCTCGGCCCGGCGGAATTGCTCGAATATGACCGCCGGCGGCTGAAAGCCGTGCTGCTCGAGGAAGGCTCGCTGACCGCCCACATGACGATCGTCGCCCGCGCCATGGGCGTGCCGGTGGTCGGCCGGCTCCAGGACATTCGCCATAGCGTCAACGACCACGAACTGGTCCTGGTCGACGGCGACAATGGCAGCGTCATCGTCCGGCCAAACCGCCAGCTGACGTCCGGCTTCGATCATCGCATGGCCCTGAGCCAGAAGCGCCGCGCCCAGTTCGCCGCCGTCCGCCAGCTTCCGGCCGCGACCAAAGACGGCGTGGCGGTGAGCGTCATGGTCAATGCCGGCCTGGCCGAGGACGCCGCTTCGCTCGAACTGACCGGCGGCGACGGCATCGGCCTGTTCCGCACCGAATTCCAGTTCCTGGTCTCGGCAACCCTGCCCGGCCGCGAACGCCAGCAGCGGCTCTATGCCAAGGTGCTTGAATCGGCGGGCGACAAACCGGTCACCTTTCGCACGCTCGATATCGGCGGAGACAAGGCATTGCCCTATCTCGCCGACGCCAAGGACGAGGCCGAGAACCCGGCGATGGGCTGGCGCGCGCTGCGCCTGTCGCTCGACCGCTCGACGCTGATGAAGGCCCAGGCGCGGGCGTTGATCGAAGCGTCGGCCGGCCGCGTGCTGCGGGTGATGTTTCCGATGATTTCCGAGCCATGGGAATATGAAGAGGCGCGCGCTCTGATCGAGGAGCAGATCGAATGGGCCCGCAAGTCCAAGCGAAAGCTGCCGTCGCGGGTCGAATTCGGCGCCATGCTCGAAGTGCCGGCGCTAGCCGAAATGCTCGACCTATTGCTGCCGCGGATCGATTTCCTGTCGATCGGAACCAACGATTTGACTCAATTCCTATTCGCCGCCGATCGCGCCGATCCGCGCCTGGCCGAGCGCTACGACTGGCTGAGCCCAGCAATCTTGCGGTTCTTGAAGCGGGTGATCGACGCCGCGCGGAACGCGAATGTCCCGGTCCGGCTGTGTGGTGAAATGGGCGGGCGGCCGCTGGAAGCGATGGCGCTGATCGGCATCGGCGCTGAGAATTTCTCGATTACCCCGGCCGCGGTGGGCCCGATCAAGGCAATGGTCCGCTCGCTCGACGCGGGCGAAGTTCGCCAGCGGCTCGATCAGTTACTCAAACGGCCGCCGGCCAATCTCAGGAAGGCCCTGACCGACTGGGCGCGGCGGCATTCGGTGGCGATTACCTAATTCGGATGGGCCAGCCTCTCACCGGCAGTTGACACTCCGCCTGGACGCTTCGAAGGTGCCCGGCGATGGCACGCAAAAAAGGGCATGAAATGGTCGAAACGGCCGACGAATCGTTGAGCGACCTGACTGAAGCGGAGGATTCGACCGTCGGCCAGCGCCTGCGCGCCGCGCGCGAAGGAAAGGGCCTGTCGCTCGAGGATGTCGCGGCCCAGACGCGGATTCCGCGGCGCCACCTCGAAAGCCTCGAAAATGGCGATTGGGAGCGGCTTCCCGCGCCGACCTACACCAACGGATTTGCCAAGAGCTATGCCACCGTCGTCGGACTCGACCGGGTCGAGATCGGCGAACGGCTGCGGAGTGAGATGGGCGGGCGCCGCCCAGCCACGGCCGCCGAAGTGTTCGAGCCCGCCGACCCGGCGCGGACCATGCCCAAATGGCTGGTGTTCGGAGCGATCGCCGCGGTGGTGCTGCTGGTGGTGGTGATGAGCTGGCTCAACCAGCGATCGGTCCAGGGGGCGGACGCCGCCGCCAATGACAGCATCGCTGCCGCCGAGCCTGCCGTGACCGCGCCGGGGCCAGCCATCGCCGCCCCCGCAGCCGCGGGCGTGGCAATCACGGCCAACGAGCCGGTGTGGATCCAGGTCAAGGACGGCCCGGCGACATTGAAGGCGGGAGTGCTGGAAGCCGGCCAGAGCTTCGAGGTGCCGGCGACCGCGACCGCGCCCGTCCTGACCACCGGCAAGCCCGAAGGCCTGCGGATTTCGGTCGGCACCGCCGATGCGCCGTCAATCGGGCCGGCCGCCACCAAGGTGCGCAATGTCAGCCTGCTTGGCCCCGACCTGATGCGCGGCCCGCAAGCGGCGGTGGCTCCACCGCCGACTCGCCGGCCGGCGCCTGGTCCAGCTGCCGTGACCGCGCCCGCGCCGACCACTCCACCGGTCGTAGCGAACAGCGCCAACTAGCAGGATTCATCCCCGCGAAAGCCGGGATTGGGCAAGGTCGCGCAGTTGATCAAACTTGGGGACACCATGACCGCTACCCGGCTTCGCCTAACCGTCGCAATCGCCGCACTTCTGCTTGGCGTATCGCCGGCACTCGCGCAACGCGAGCAAGTCACTCCCGAGCAGCGCATCGAGCGCCTCGAAAAACAGCTGCGCCAGGTCCAGCGGCAGGTCTTCCCCAAGGGTCAGCCGGCCGATACGGCAGGCTTTTCCGACGAACCCGCCGCGACTCAATCGTCCTTTCGAACGCTCGACGACCGGCTGAATGGGCTGGAGCGGCAGCTGGCCGACGTCTTGCGCCAATCGGAAGAGAACGGCCATCGGATGACGGTCGCCGAGGCCGAGCTCGCCCGGCTGCGGACCGACCAGGAGCAAAGGTTGGGCGCGCTCGAACACGCCGCGGCCGCGGCTGCCCAGGTTCCAGTTTCGGTCCCGGTCACGTCCGAGCCAACGCAAAAGCCCAAGCCTCAAGCTACGAGTGGGCCGAAGCCGGCCCCCGCCCAAGTTGCTGAGGCCACTCCTGTCGACCCCGCGAACGACCCGGCCGAACTTGCCTACGACGAGGGCTTCCAGCTGTGGAAGGCCGGCAAATATGATTCCGCGATCACCACGCTGCGCGCATTCAGCTCGGCCTATCCCAAGCACCGCCGCGCGAGTTGGGCCGATAATCTTGCCGGGCGCGCCTTGCTCGACAAGGGCGAGCCGCGCGCCGCGGCGGAGGCGCTGCTGGCCAATTACCGCTCAAATCCAAAAGGCGAGCGCGCCCAGGACAGCCTCTATTATCTCGGCCAGACGCTGATGCAGCTCAACCAGCCGACCCAGGCGTGCAAGGCCTATTCGGAGCTCGAAGTGGTCTATGGACCGGCGCTGCGGGCGGAGTTGAAGCGCCTCCTTCCCGCCGCCAAGTCCGACGCGCGCTGTAGCTAGATCACGCTATTCCAACACCGGTTCGGGCTGAGCTCGTCGAAGCCCTGCCTTTCTCTGGCGGCAAAGGGTAAGGGCAGCCCTTCGACAGGCTCAGGGCGAACGGTTGATGAAGAGTCAGATTCCGGATCCCGAACTCGTAAAGCGCTTCGCAGCCAATCTCGACGCGTTGGTCGAACCCGGTGCGACGGTCGGCGTGGCGGTTTCGGGCGGGCCGGACAGCCTGGCGCTGCTGTTGCTGACGGCCGCAGCGCGGCCGAACCAGATCGAAGCGGCGACCGTCGACCATGGCTTGCGACCCGAGAGCCGCGCCGAAGCAGCGATGGTCGCCGACCAGTGCCATCGGATCGGCGTTCGTCACGCCATCCTGACGGTCGCATGGCCAACCCCACCGCACAGCAGCCTGCAGGCCCGCGCCCGCGAAGCACGCTACGAAATGCTCGGGGAATGGGCGCTGGCCAGCCGCCTCGCCGTGGTCGCCACCGCCCACCACGCCGACGACCAGGCCGAAACCCTGCTGATGCGCCTCGCCCGCGGCGCCGGGATCGGCGGGCTTGGCTCGGTTCGCGCCCGGCGGCCGCTGGTCCCAGGTGTCCAGCTGGTCCGCCCGTTGCTCGGCTGGCGCAAGGAAGAGCTGGCGGCGCTGGTCGCCGGTGCCGGCATCGAGCCGGTCGATGACCCATCCAACCGCGACCCGCGCCACGACCGGGTGCGGATGCGCGAGTGGCTCAAGCGCGCCGACTGGGCCGACCCGCAGCGGCTGGCGGCGAGCGCCAGCTGGCTTAACGAGGCCGACGAAGCGCTCGACTGGGCACTTGCCCAGCTGACCGAGAGACGCATCGAGCGCGACGGCGCTTCGCTGATCATCGACCCGTCCGAAATGCCGCGAGAGCTTCAGCGCCGGTTGCTCCTCGCCGCCTTCGCCGAGATGGGCACGACCCACCCCCGAGGACCGGATCTCGCCCGGGCGCTCGATACATTGCGCAAGGGTGGCAAGACGACTCTTGCCGGCTTGATGCTGGAGGGCGGCGCGGCCTGGCGGCTGCGGCCCGCTCCGCCTCGTCGCTAAGAGTCATTCAGCCACTTCTAAGCATTGCATTGTTATTGAGCCCCGAAAGACTATTTTAGGGTCACGGCCGCAGCGGCCGAGGCGGAGAGACGATGAGCGAGAAGAAGCCAGGCAATCCCTGGACCAAGAGCCTGCTGATCTGGGTCGGCGTGCTGTTCGGCCTGGTGCTGTTGGTGCAGATGATCGAGGGCCCGCGCGCCGCCGTCAGCCAGGCCATTCCTTATTCCGAATTCGTCCGCCAGGTCGACGACGGCAGCGTTAAATCGGTGACTACGGCTGCCAACTCGACCGGCAACCAGGTGATTACCGGCAAGCTCGCCAGCGGTGAAACCTTCCGCACGCTCGCGCCGGCCGATGCTCAGGTAACCGAACGGCTGCTCCAGCGCGGCGTCCAGATTCAGGCCAAGGAAGCCGAGCAATCCTCCTTCTGGCTGATCCTGCTCTACAATTCGCTGCCGTTCCTGTTGATCCTCGGCATCAGCTTCTTCGTCATGCGCCAGATGCAGAAGAACGCCGGTTCGGGCGCGATGGGCTTCGGCAAGAGCCGCGCCCGCATGCTGACCCAGAAGGAAGGCCGAGTGACCTTCGCTGACGTCGCCGGGATCGACGAAGCGCGCGAGGAGCTGCTCGAGATCGTCGAATATCTCAAGGACCCGGGCAAGTTCGCGCGCCTGGGCGGCCATATCCCCAAAGGCGCGCTGCTGGTCGGCTCGCCCGGCACCGGCAAGACCCTGCTCGCCCGCGCCATCGCTGGCGAAGCGGGCGTGCCGTTCTTCACCATTTCCGGCTCCGATTTCGTCGAAATGTTCGTCGGCGTCGGCGCCAGCCGCGTCCGCGACATGTTCGACCAGGCCAAGAAATCCGCGCCGTGCATCGTGTTCATCGACGAGATCGACGCCGTCGGCCGCCATCGCGGCGCCGGGCTTGGCAACGGCAATGACGAGCGCGAGCAGACCTTGAACCAGTTACTGGTCGAGATGGACGGTTTCGAGGCCAATGAAGGCATCATCATCATCGCCGCCACCAACCGCCCCGACGTGCTCGATCCGGCGTTGCTGCGGCCCGGCCGCTTCGACCGTCAGGTCATCGTTCCGCGCCCCGACATCGACGGCCGCGAGCAGATTCTGGCCGTCCACATGAAGAAGGTGCCCCTGGCGCCCGACGTCGAGCCGCGCGTGATTGCCCGCGGCACCCCCGGTTTTTCCGGCGCCGACCTCGCCAACCTCGTCAACGAGGCCGCCTTGCTCGCTGCCCGCCGCGGCAAAAGGCTGGTGGCGATGAAGGAGTTCGAGGAGGCCAAGGACAAGGTCATGATGGGCACCGAGCGCCGCTCGATGGTGATGACCGAGGACGAAAAACGCATGACTGCTTTTCACGAGGCCGGCCACGCGATCGTCGCCATCAACGAACCGGCATCGGACCCGATTCACAAGGCCACGATCATCCCGCGCGGCCGCGCTTTGGGGATGGTCATGCGCCTGCCCGAGCGCGACAATTACAGCTATCACCGCGACAAGATGTACGCCAACCTCGCGGTCTCGATGGGTGGCCGCGTCGCCGAGGAAGTCGTGTTCGGCTATGACAAGGTCAGCTCCGGCGCGTCATCGGACATTTCCTACGCGACCAACCTCGCGCGCGACATGGTGACCCGTTGGGGCATGTCCGACGCGCTTGGCCCGCTGCAATATGCCGAGGCCGACGAGGAAGTGTTCCTGGGCTATTCGGTCAACCGCCAGAAGAACATGTCAAACGAGACCGCGCAGGCGATAGACAAGGAAATCCGCCGCGTCGTCGAGCAGGGCTATGACCGCGCCAAACATGTGCTGACCGAGCACCGCGACCAGCTTGATATCCTCGCCAAGGCGCTGCTCGAATATGAGACGCTGTCGGGCGACGAGATCACCAGCGTGCTGGCCGGCGGGACGATCGATCGCGGCGGACCCGCCCGGCCCGGCATTCCGAGCGCCGGCTCATCGATTCCCAAGGCCCGGCGCAAGCCCCAGGGCCTCGGCGGACCGGCAGCAGCGGGGGTGTGAAGTCGCTTGCTTGGACCGCAGCGGCGGCGCTGATCGCAACTCCGGCTGCCTCTGGCGCAATGGATGTCGCCAGCTTCCTGACCAAGGTTCACGCGCTCCAGCGGCTCGGCCCGTTCGCCCTGTTCTCACCCAGTTTCTATCGGCTCAAGCATTTGGTCGAGGCCAATGGCGATGAACTCAAGGCCGAATATGCTCGAGAAGAGGCCGAGCATCAGCCGACCCGCTTCTGCCCCCCTAAGGACGATAAGCCGCGGGTCAACAAGGACGAATATCTGGCTGAACTGAATGCGGTCCCGGTAGATAAACGCACAACGACTGACACCAAGGACGTGCTGCGCACCCTGCTGGAGCGCAAATACCCCTGCCGCGCCTAGCCCAGCACGCCGAGGGCAATCAGCAGAATGAAGAATAGAAGCGCCGCGACGAAGGCAAAGACTGTCAGGACGGTGGTTCGCCACAGCGCGTCAAATCGTCCGAGTTGATAGGCCCCCTTCAATTGCCGGTACATGTGAACCGGCGGCACCAGGAACAGCAGACCGGCAATGCCTGACGAGCCGGCCACAACCATGAGGCCGCCGACGATCACCAGCATCATTATGAAAGACAAGGAATACGTCACAAACACCGTGTGGTCGTAGAGGCGGTATCGACGGCTGAACGGGAACAGCAACCACAGGAACGGAACCGACAGCGGGATCAGTAGCCAGCTGAACTTCGAGGCCGCGTCCTGGACCTTGTAAATCACCAGCTCAGGGTTCCGTTGGGCCTTTTCGGCGACGTTGCGCAGCCACGCCGGCGTCTGATCATTATCATCCATCTTGGTCGTGAAACCGCCGTGACGGAGTTTCTTCAACTGCGCGAGATCCGCTTTTTCCGAAGCGATCTTGCGGTCGAGAGCAGCGACGGCGACGCTGGCCGTGGTCGTCGCGGCGCGTTGTTTCTCGAGCCTGGCGATGGTCGCTTCCTGCTCTGCAACCGCGGTACCGAGGCCAGTATTGATCGCGGTCGGCGGGTTGCTGTCCAGGGTGCCCGTCAAGTTGAGCACCGCGAACGTCAGGAAGACAGTGAACAAATAAAGCGCGATCGGCGAAACGAAGCGGGCGCGTTCGCCGGCGATATAGCGGCGGGTCAATTCGCCCGGCCGCCAGGCGAGCATCGGCAACGTCCGCCAGATCTTGCCTTCAAAATTGAACAGGCCCTGGACCATGTCCTCGAAAAACCCGCGCAGCGACCGGTGAACATGCGCCTTCTGGCCACAGGCTGCGCAATAGGGGCCGATCAGGCGGGTCCCGCAATTGAGGCAATTGGCCTCATGCGTGTGACCGTCCTCCGCCTGGCCGGTTTTCGGCCCGACCGCACCGGCCAGCACCGCGCCGGTCACTGCGTCCCCCAAGGCATCCAGATCCGGCATAGGCCTCCCCCGGCATGCATATTAGGCACGACACCGCCGCCATGCTAGCGGTTCGGGCGGATGACGCGCATCGG